>JBCBNR010000101.1:0-8834 GCA_039821665.1 Pseudomonadota bacterium | reverse complement strand
GAATACGCCGCCCGCGCCTTCGGTCTTTTGGGCTATGACACAACCCAAGCCGCCGATCTGCGTCAAACCCTGTCGATCGTGTCGCTGTATGGGGTCGAGGTTGCAGCGGACATGCGCACCTTGCAAAGTCATGGTGCCAGCAACCATGTCGTCTCGGAGCCCTACCTGCTGCATGCGTTCGAATTTGGCTTGGACAACCCCAACCGACGCCTCGCCGCCCAGGTCTTTTTGGCCCAAGAGGCCAGGTACCGTGCCACCGGACACGTGACTGCGATGAGCGAAGGCAACCTCGATCAAGCCCCGTTCTTTGTGTACAATTCGCTCCATGCGGACGGGGCCAATTGGATGCCCGTGGCCCCCGATGGCAGCCGACATCCCACCGCGCGCACCCTGTCGACCAAGGCCGCCATCGGCTGGTCGGTTCTCTACGACACAGCTTATGGGGTGCAATTGTTCGACGCTGCCCAAGACCTCGCAACACCCCTTGGGTTTGTGGCGGGTCTCTACGAGGCCACGGGCGAGATCAACGACATCCGCAGCGCCAACACCAATGGCGTCATTCTCGAAGCGCTACACTTCAGGGCCAAGGGCAGTTTTCTCAAAACCCCATAGTGCCCTCTCCCTTGGAAAGCGGGTCTTGTCCAACTAGCATGGACCTTAGGCAAGCCTTGGGGGAACGGTGGGACAAGAGGTTTTCAGGTACGCGCTTCTATGCCTGCTGCTGCTGTGTGCGGCACCTGTCTGGGGTGCGGATTACCGCCATCACCAGCAAACTCGACCGGACCTTTTTGACCCGAATACAGGATTTCGGATCGCGCGCCAGCGCGCACCGACGCCAGACGATATCCCTCCGCCCGCACAGCTGGTGACACCCATTGAGGCGCAAGAGCTTGTGGCCCAAGGCGCCTTGATCCTCGATGTCTTCGCAGCCAGCCAATCGCGCTATGACGAGCTGGATGGCACCTGGCTCGTCTCCAAAACGCGGCTCAGCCTGCCTGGTGCTGTCTGGCTGCCTGAGACCGGGCGGGGATGGTTGGACCCGATGATGGAACAGTATTTGCACGACAACCTCAGACGCCTGACGGGGGGCGATCTGGGCCATCCCATCCTGGTCTTTTGCATCGCCGATTGTTGGATGAGCTGGAATGCCTCTCAACGGATTGCGCAGCTGGGCTATAGCCAGGTGCACTGGTTTCGTCTGGGCACCGACGGCTGGCTGGACATCGGCGAACCCTTGGTCCCGGTCCAACCTGTACCCGTCGCGGTCGAGTGAGAGCGCCGTGCACCCCTCGATCAAAAGTTGGATTGACAGAGCGCACTGAACCCAACAGCCTGACCCCATGCGTGCGCTTGCTTTGACACTTGCCCTTTGCGCCACCTCCGTGGCAGCTCAAGACACCTCTTGCGCGTCCGATGCGATGATCGTCTTTGACGGCTCAGGCTCGATGGCCGAGATGGGGTTCAACAACATTGACGAGCCGCGCATCTTCGAGGCACGGCGCGCCATGGCCCAAGCGATCCCACAGATTGCGGACCTTCGACGGTTGGGCCTGGTGATCTATGGCCCTGGCGGCCCGGACAGTTGCGCGGGCCTTGACTTGCGCTTTGCGCCCCTGCGAAACGCAGCCGGGCGCATTTTGTCGGACATCAACGGGCTGCAACCGGCGGGCGACACCGCCCTGACGCAAGCGGTGGCCCTGGCCGCAAAAACCCTGCGTGCGGGCGCGAAACCCGGCACGATTGTCCTGGTCACCGACGGGAAAGAGACCTGCGGCGGCGCGCCGTGCCAATTGGCCGCGGAGCTGGTGGCCACCAGCTATGATCTGACCATCCACGTGATCGGCTTTAAGGTGCGCGGTGACCGGTTCAGCTGGTCGCAAACCTCTGACTATCAGCAATCGGTTAGCGTTGCGCGCTGCTTGGCCGAGCGTACGGGGGGTCTTTATCTAGGAGCAGAGACAGTGGACGACCTGGTCAGCGCCTTACGCAAAACCCTGGGCTGCCAGTTGATGTTCTAGGGGCTGCCCGATCAATTCGCGCGCGGCAGTTCCTCCAACTCGATCCGCGCAAACAGATGCGAGACGGAGCGCTGATACTCTTGCGGTTGCGCGCCCATCGACGCGTAGTCGCTGGGCAACGGGGTTTCCATGATCTCCACCATGTCCAGCCCATCGCGCGCGGCCATCCGCAAGCGCGCCTCCAACCAGGTAAGATATGCCTTGGTTTGGGCAATCGCTGCGCCGTCCTGGTCCAGGGGGCCGTGGCCCGGGACCACTTGCGCCACGCCAAAGCTTGCCAGGTGGTCCAACGAGGCCTGCCATCGGGGCAGATCCGCGCTTGGGGTTGTTGCCGCCCGATTGTAAAACACCAAATCACCGGTGATCAATGTGCCGGTTTGCCGGTCAAGTAGGGCAAGATCGGCCACCGTGTGCCCCCCAAGCGGCAGTGCTTCGAACGCGCGCCCATCAAGACTGACAGCCCCACCGGGCAACACTTGGGAGGGTGGCACCACCTCGGTCCCGCGCATCCAGTCCCCCAAGAGCCGATACATATTGTCCGAAAACGCGTCCCCTTCCGCGCGCGCGGCCACCTGGGTCTCCCCCAGCGCGTGGATGGGACTGTCCGCAAAAACCTGGTTGCCGAAGAAATGGTCGGGGTGGTGGTGGGTGTTGACCACAGCCGAGACGCCGCGCAGATCCAGCCCCCGCGCCACGCTAGCCAGTGCCTCGCCATAATGGCGCGAGGGTCCGCTGTCGATCAAGATCAACCCGCTCTGGCCTTGGGCAAGCACGATGTTGACGATCGCGCCCCCGTTGAATTTCGAGAAATACTCTGTCGCGCCTTCGACCATCCAAAGACCATCGCCGATTTGTACCGGGGCAAGCGTGTAGGTCAGACGCGCCTGGGCCGCCACGCGCGGAGCGGCTGCCGCCGCCCCGATCAGGCCCAGCGCTGTGCGGCGACTAAGGCTCAATGGGTGTCGCTTTCGCTTAGTACACCCTTGATGCGGTTGCCGTTGTTGTCGCGCCCCTTCACATGCAGCACACCATCCAGCTGACCAGGTGCAAAAAACAGCGAGAAGGCCGGATCCTCGTTCACCGGCTCATGCAGCTCAATCCGGGCCATCAGATCGCCCGCATCGGTTTCGAAACTCCGGGATTTGATGATGAACACCGGAATGTTTCCCGCAAGACCAGTGTCCATTGGGTGGTCCACCACAACGCGCGCTCGACCGTTGGACGCCCACAGACGGCCATGGATCTCGCCCAGCTTTTCCTCCCAATCGTCCGACGCATAGGCATGCGCAGGCGCGGTACACCCGCCGCCTGCCGCGTCGATATAAGTCGAGCCGACGAACCAGGCGCCGCTATGGGTCTCGACGCTTGCGCGGATCGCCGTGGCCTGGTCGATCTTGAACCGCAGGGCAAGCTTGGCCTGGGCCTGCTCGGGATAGTAGGTCAGGATATGGGGAATGGGGCCATAATCTGCGCTGACCACGATCCGTTTGACGTCTGGGATCTGGCTCGCGTCCACCAACAGGGGCACATTAAGGCTGTTCTCCGCCGCTGTGGGCGCGCGGACAATGACCCGAGGGTCAAAGGCAATTTGCGCAGGATCACCTAGCAATTCGATTTGATGGTAATCCCACATTCCCGATTTCATCGGGTCCTGTAGCGGGGTCTTGGGGTCGTCTAGAGCCTGGACCATCGAGGCCCCAAACAGGGTCACCGCAAGGGCCGTCATACGAACAGACATCAGCATGTTCTCCTTCATCCTGGCGGGAAGGCTAGACCAAATTGTCGCACCTGTCTCTAAGCGTATGGTCGTAGGCCCTTAGCCCAGCACATCACGCTGGCGCCATCGCCCAGCCCGCGCCTCGCCTGTTTGGACCAAAAGATACTCGATCAGCAGCATCACGGCCACGAAACTCAAGGCATAGGCCATCACATGGGCGGTCTCGAAAAGTTGAAAGTAAAGGTGGATCTGAAAGCCGACGCCATTGGCGCGGCCCAGAAATTCTACCACTAGAACGATCTTCCAAATCACCGCCAACCCATTGCGCACAGCGGTGGAAACAAAGGGTGCAAGTTGCGGCCACAGCACATGGCGCAGATGGGCCCAGCGCGACATGCCAAAGACCTGCGCCATTTCCGAGACCTGTAGATTGCGCGCAAGCACACCCTCGCGCACGGTCACGGTCACCATGGCGGTTTTGTTGACAGAGACGGCAACAATCGCTGCGACCTCGTTAAGGCCAAGCCACAGATAGGCCAGCACGATCACCACCAGGGCGGGCAGGTTCAAGAACACCACGACCCAAGGGTCAAGCCAGCGGTTGAGCCGCGGCGAAAGCCCCAGGATCAGGCCCAAACCTGTGCCCACGCCCATCGCGAGAATGAAGGCGGCGATCACCCGCAGCAGGGTGGTGCGCATGTGAAAGAACAGCTCTCCGGCCTGCGCCTCCTCTACCATAACGCGCCAGACCTGCCCGGGCGTCGGCAGCACGCTGGCATCCGCCAGCGCTAGCGCACCCAGCCACCACAGGGCGACAAGCGCGCTGAGCGACAGGGCGATCACAGCTGGATTGCGGGCGGTGCCTTTCGAGGCGGCATTAGACATGGCGCGATCTCACATTGATGTGACGGGCCACGCAAATGAGACGAAGGTCGCATTTGGGGCGCCCCACCCTGTTCCTAGCATCGCGGCCATGCGTTTTGTCCTTCTTCTGATGCTGATGGTGACCCAAGCCGCGGCAGAGCCTCTGTCGCGCGACGTCCTGGCGCAGATGATCGTGCCCCCCTTTCTGCTGGGCGAGCAGATCAATGATGAAGGCGTGTGGAGTGTCGAGAATGCAGGCGGCATCCCCGCAGGCTATGTGTTCGAGACAGAGCCTTTGGCCCCCTTGCCCGGCTTTTCAGGCGCGCCCATCAACGTTTTGGTCACGCTGGATTTGGAGGGGAATTTTCACGACGCCCGTCTGATCGCGCACAACGAGCCGATTTTTGTCTCTGGCCTTGGTCAAGCCGCGTTTGAGGGGTTTTTCGAGCAGTATCGCGGGCTCAACATCGCCTCCACCCTGGTGGTGGGCACGCCCTATGGTGGGGGCGGGGATGACAGCGCGCTGGTGTATCTCGACGGTGTGACCAAGGCCACCGCCAGTGTGCGCATTGCCCACGAGTCTATTCTAGCGGCCACCCTGCAAATCGCGCGCGAGAAAATGCAAGGCGTGGCAACCGGCCCGCCCGCCTTTCCGGATCCGAACTATGACGAACCGCTCACCTGGGCCAAATTGGTGGTCCAGGGCCTCGCACAGAGGTTCTTGGTCACCAATTCGCAGATTGACGGGGCTTTTGCGGGCACCCTTTGGGCGGATGACGATCCGGACGCCAAGTCCGACCCGGACGGGCCTTATCTGGATCTGTGGATTGTCGATATCGGCCCGCCCGCCCTTGCGCGCGCCGTACTCGACCGAGGCTCATTCGAGGAATTGCAGGAATTTCTGGAAATCTCAGACTTTGACGAGCCGCTTTTGCTGATCGAGGCCGGGCGCCATGGGCTGGTTTCTGAGGATTTTGTGCGCAACACCTCGCCCGACTGGATCAGCGCAGAGCAGTTTGGCTTCCCCATTGCTCTGCGTGATAGCGACCTTCTTGTAGAGCTTCATCCAGATCTGCCCAGCGCATTGCACGATGGCACCGCGATGATCCTTCGCACGGATCGGCGCTTGGGTTTTGACCCATCCACACCTTGGACCTTGAACATCCAAGCGGTCCGCGCCCACGGCTCATTCATGCCGCAGATTGGCACTCACGTTATGTCCGTCTCTCACGCGACCGACGCGCGCTTTTTCGTCAAACCCGAGGGGCCTGCGCAGCTCAGCCCTTTTGAGGAGGCGTTGCGCAATCGCCAAATCGATCTCGTTGCATTGGGGGCAGCCCTGCCGCTGCTGGCGGGATTTTTGGTCCTGCGTCCAAGGGCAGTTGCGGGCCTGCGCAGCTTTACGCCTGTACGCTTGGCCGTGCTTGGTGTCATGACCATAACCGTGGGCTGGTGGGCGCAGGCGCAACTGTCCATCGCGACGGTGCTGGGCGTGATCCGCACCGCGTCGGACGGGGGCAGCTTTGTCTTTCTGCTTTACGATCCTGTCTCGCTGCTGGTTTGGGGGATTGCGGTTTTGGGCTTTGTGCTTTGGGGCCGGGCGTTGTTTTGCGGGTGGCTTTGCCCGTTCGGGGCGCTGCAAGAGTTCACCCATCATTTCGGCAGGGCCCTACGCCTGCCCCAGTTTGAGCCCTCGAAAGCTTGGGATCGGCGCTTGAAGGGCCTGAAATACATCGTGCTCGCTAGCCTCGTAGCCCTGGTTTTCGTGGCTCCTGCCCAATTGGACAAGGCCATCGAGGTTGAGCCGTTCAAAACTGCAATCACCACCTTTTTTGTGCGCGAGTGGTATTACGTGGCCTATGCGCTCGGTCTGCTGCTGCTTTCGATGGTGCTGTTCAAAGGGTTCTGCCGTTACCTGTGCCCTTTGGGCGCGTTTATGGCCCTGGGTGGGCTGCTGCGCGGGCGAGCCTGGATTGCGCGCAGGACCGAATGTGGCACGCCCTGTCAGTTGTGCACCGTGCGCTGCCAATACGGGGCGATCACGCGGGCAGGCAAGGTGCAATATTCCGAGTGTTTCGGCTGTTTGGATTGTGTGAAAATCCATGATGACCCGCGCACCTGTGTACCCCTGGTCTTGGCCGCCAAACGGGCGCGTAACGCATGAGGATCGCGCGCAGACGCTTTCTGATGATCACCGCAGCGGCCGCTTGCCTGCCGAAGACTGCATACCCAAAACCGCTGTGGCGCGGCATCGCCCTGGGTGCTGCGGCACAGGTGTCGGTCGCAGGCACCGGGCAGGACCGGGCCATTCTGCAAGCGATCCAGGCCGAGTTGGAGGAGGTGGAGGCGCTCTTTAGCCTCTATCGCCCAACCTCCGCCCTGTCTCGGCTGAACGCGGAGGGTCAGCTTCGAGCACCGCCCCAGGCGTTTCTTGACCTGATGGCGCTTTGCGCGCAGGCACACGATGCCAGCGAGGGGCGTTTCGATCCCACGGTGCAACGGCTGTGGCGCGCGCTTGCTACAGGCGGAGACACACAGGCCGCACGCGCCACCCTGGGCTGGGAAAAGGTGCGGGTAACCCCCCACCTGATCACGCTCGCCCCGGGCCAAGCGCTGACCTTCAACGGCATCGCCCAAGGCTATGCCACCGACCGGATCACCGCGCGATTGGCACTGTTCGGCTTGGACGAAGCGCTGGTGCATATTGGAGAATACAGCGCACGGGGCGGGCCCTATCACATCGGGATGGTTGACCCAAATGAAGGTCTGGTCAGCACTATCAACCTCAGCTCGGGCACGCTTGCGACCTCCTCGCCCGGTGTCATGCGCATCGGGGGCGAGGCCCATGTGCTCGGCCCAAAGGGCGAACGCCCTCTTTGGTCCACCGTAACGGTAGAAGCGGCCCAAGCCGCCCTGGCCGATGCCGCATCCACCGCGTTTTGTTTGATGTCAGTTGCACAGATCGAACGTGCGCTGAAGCAAGACACAGGCCTGCGTGCGGTTCATCTGGTGGATGCGCAGGGGCGCTACCGTCGGCTTATCAGCGCTCGGGCGGAGTAAAGCTCAAGCCAAACCGCTCGTAAATCGCCGCGATGCTGCCATCGGACAGGCCCGCATAGATCGCATCGTCCACCGCATAGGACAGTGGTCTGTAGCGGAAGTTGACGCCCACACCCAAGGTCCAAGTGCCCACGGAAAAGCCCGGCAGAGGGGGTTGATGAACCCCCAAGGCGGGCGTTAGCCCAAACTCAACCTGGCCTTTGGGCCCCATCGCCGCCTTAACCTCGCCCGCAGCGAGGGCGGCCATGGCGTCTTGCATGGTGGGATAGCGCCGGATGTTTGACGTCAATTGACCGCCCGCAAGCGAGGTTAGATAGAAATCCGCAATGGAGTCGTTCTCCACCGCGACCGTATCAAAACGGAAATAGGCCGGCACCGGTTTGTCGTCGGGATAGCTGGCTTTGTCGTAAGCAATCGCGATGCTTTCGCTAGAGTATTGCCCGGTAAACACCACCTGTTCGACCCGACAGGTAAATTTGCTGTCATAGGGCACGCGCAGCATCACGTTCGACACTGCCCCACCGGTGATCGGTCCTTTCCACAGATAATTGCGCAGATCCGCATCCAGGTTTTCGCCCGCAGCCACCAGCTTGAAGCGGGGCTCGACGCCCAGGCTTTGCGCGATCAATTTACCGATTTCGATGTCCACACCGACGGCCTTGCCCCGTTCCTGATAAGAATAGGGGGGAAAATCCTCATAAGCTGCAAACTCAATCCACCCCCGCTCGACAATCTGGTCCAGTTCCTGACCAACGATATCACGGCTGGCGTTCTGGGGCTTGGGCTGGGGCACCCAATCCTCGCACCGTGCCCAGCCTAGGCTGGGCACAGCGGCGATCAACAGGGCAAAAGTCAGTGTGCGAAGCATCTATTGCGCGGCAGACAGTCCGACAGTCAAAATCTCTGCCGCAGTTTTATAGCCCGAGGCGGAACCGTCAATGGCTGCCGCCGCCCGCAGGGGCGGGCTGTCGGCGAGCGGCGCACCGCTGAGCGTCTCCATCCCGGCCGCAATCTCATCCAGCCGAGATTTCACGCCATCGGGGTCAGCGGCGGTTGTATCCTCGCTCCAATTCGCGAGTTGGTCGCGCATGTCCTTCAATTCAGGCGTCAGATCCGCCATGGCCGCATCATCGGGACGCGCCTCGATATAGGTGCGGATCGCCCAAGCCGCCTTT
>JBCBNR010000100.1:0-8876 GCA_039821665.1 Pseudomonadota bacterium | reverse complement strand
CGCACCGTTTCGGTCTTGGGCGGCACGAATGCCTCCGCCCCGACATCCGCGTCGTTGTTGGGATCCACATAGACGTCGAGGACGGGCAGATCGTATTTTCGGGCGAAATCGAGATCCCGTTGATCATGGGCAGGACAGCCGAAAATCGCTCCGGTGCCGTACTCCATAAGCACGAAATTGGCGATGTAGACCGGAAGCGTCCACGTTGGGTCAAGCGGGTGGGTGACGGTCAGCCCCGTATCCAAGCCCTTCTTCTCGGCCGTCTCCAGCGCTTCTTCCGAGGTGCCTGTTCTGCGACACGCGTCTGTGAAAGCCGCGATCCGCGCGTCGCTCTCCAACGCTTTGGCGAGCGGATGATCCGGCGAGATCGCCGCAAAGCTTGCCCCCAGCAGCGTATCAGGGCGGGTGGTATAGACCTCTAGGGCGTCAAAACCGTCGGGCGCGCCATTGAGCTGAAACGAAAATTGCAGGCCCCGGGATTTTCCGATCCAGTTGGCTTGCATCAGGCGCACCTTTTCGGGCCAGTTTTTCAAACCATCCAGCGCGCCCAGCAGCTCGTCCGCCATGTCGGAAATTTTGAAAAACCATTGGGTCAGCTCGCGCCGCTCCACCTCAGCGCCCGAGCGCCAGCCCTTGCCGTCGATCACCTGCTCGTTGGCCAGCACGGTCATATCCACCGGGTCCCAGTTCACCACGGCCTGCTTGCGGTCCACCAGGCCCGCCTTAAGGAAGTCCAGAAACAGCGCCTGCTGCTGTCCATAATACTCAGGATCACAGGTCGCGAATTCGCGGCTCCAATCGATGGAAAAGCCCAGTGGCTTCATTTGCGCGCGCATGTCATCGATGTTTTGGTAGGTCCAGTCGCCTGGATGCACGCCCTTTTCCATGGCTGCATTCTCGGCCGGCATGCCGAATGCATCCCAGCCCATGGGGTGGAGCACCGCAAAACCCTGGGCGGTTTTGTAGCGCGCGATCACATCACCCATGGTGTAGTTGCGCACATGCCCCATATGGATGCGTCCCGATGGGTAGGGAAACATCTCCAACACATAGTATTTAGGCTTGGCAGGGTCGCGCTGGGCCTTGAAGACCTCAGCCTCGTCCCAAGTGGCTTGCCATTTTGGCTCGGCGACGCGGGCGTTGTAGCGGGACATAGGGCGGCCTTTTTGTCGAACGGGTTAGAGGCGGATCACAACTCGCCTGCGACGCGAAGTTGGCGCGCCCGGGTGAGAATCGCATCTTCCAGCGCCCGTGCCGTTTCGTCCGAGGCGGGCACGCTGCGCGCGCCTACCCGGCGAAACACCGCCAGCCGCAGGGAACGTGCGTCGAGCGCGGGCTGCGTGATCAGGACAGTGGCGCGATAGACATCCGAGGAGCCTTGAACCTGGCCCCAATCGGTGGTGATCACACCTGCGAACGGGTCGGCGCTGTCAATGGGCAGGAAGGACAAAATCTCCAAACTGGCGGCCCACAGATGTTTATTCACATTGATCCGTTGGGCCGGCAGGGTGTTTTCGAACAGATCGAACAGGCCTTCTTCCTCGGGGCCCTCCCGCTCTAACTGGCGCGCTTGTTGCACTTCTGCGCGTTGGCGCCGTTCCTCTACCGAGCCGCCGCACGCGACGAGCACCATGGCAGCAGCGAACATCGCTGAGTAGCCTAAACCTAAGTGCATTTTGGCCTCCCGAAACCTGCCGCATGGGATACCCAACGGTGTGGCGGCTCACAAGCGGTTTTGCGGGGACACCTGTGCGGAAGCACTGTGGCAATGCTGCATCATGGTTTGAGGCAGAAAATTGACGACCAAGGGGCTTGCTTGACCCTTTGCCACAATAAAGCCATGACCAGACGTGCTCACATCTGGGTCTGGCCCAGATCCGAGGTGCACCTGTAACACGAACCGAGGGAAAACGATGAAAAACGTTCTCTTTGCAACCACGGCTCTCGTCGCTTTCGGCGGCGCAGCTTTTGCTGGTGGTCATGCTTCTATCTCTGACAACCTGACCCTGAAGGGCGGCGCTGAAATCGGTCTGTACATGACCGACACCGATGGTGCAGCTGCTCCCGCAGACGGCACTGTCCGTTTCCACCATGACATGGACATGGACATCACCTTCAAGCGGACCAACGACGCTGGTCTGACTTTTGGTGCTGACATCGACCTGGACGAAGTTTCCGGCGGTATCTCCAACAATGCTGGCCCACACACTGTGTTCATCTCCGGCGGCTTCGGCACGCTGACCATGGGTGACACCGATGGCGCCTACGACAAAAACCTGCAGGAAATCGCTGTTGGTTCGACCATCACCGACGATCCTGAGCATGCTGGCTACGACGGCAACTCGGGCCTGGACGGTCTGAACGACGGTCAGGTTGCACGCTACGACTATGACTTCGGCGCTGCCAACTTCTCGATCTCTGGCGAGCTTGACGATGCAGGCACCGGCGACAGCGTGCTCGGCGTTGGTGTGTCCGGCGACTTCGGCGGCTTCGGCGTTGGCGTTGGTTACCAGGCTTCCGGCGACAACTCCATCGTGGGTGCAACCCTCGACGGTTCCTTCGCTGGCCTGGGCTTCGTTGTGAACGTTGCTTCTGCTGAGTTGGATCTGGGTGGCGGCGCCACCGACGACCGTACCCACTACGGCTTGTCGCTGGAGTACACCACCGGCGCTCTGACCGTTGGTGCCAACTACGCGGTTCAGGACAGCGATGTCCTTGAAACCGAAGGTTTCGGCGCATGGGTCACCTACGACCTGGGCGGTGGTGCTAGCGTTGTTGCTGGTCTGGCTCAGTCCGAGGCTGCAAGCGTCGAGACCACGCAGGCATCCTTCGGTCTGTCCCTGTCCTTCTAAGACAGACAGAACGACTGATTTGATGGGAGCGGGCCTTCGGGCTCGCTCTTTTCTTTTGGGCACCGTGCCCGCACCCCCCAAGTGCCAGATATCCAAGTATCCGCGCCCTTAGACCCTAGGTCTTGCGCCTTTGGCTGTTATGTTCAGAACTGGCACTTAATGGCGCCGCTGTTAGGATCCTGCAGATCTTACTGCGAGCCGTCCAAACCCACTTTCAGCCCTTCTAGGATGTGCGTGTGATCCGGGTGGACCGCCACATCAGCGTTTGGGGACTGCCGGCAAAAACACGTGGCCGGGGTCGGGTCCCCTTCGGCCAACGCCATGTCCGGTCGAGGCCCGGCCCTATTCTGCAGCGTCAGGCAGGCTGTGCTGGGGAACGGCATAGCCATCCACCGTTTGGGACAGCAGCACACGCAGCGCGTCAGGATCATGATCCCGGACCGCAGCGCCCAGGCGGTCCAGCACTTGGGCCAAAGTGTCCGGTGGCAAATCGACCTCCTGGGCGCGCAAGATCTTGGCGTGGGGCGTTGCCACCGTATCGGTGCCGATCAACAGCTCTTCGAACAGCTTCTCGCCCGGGCGCAGGCCCGTCACTTTGATCTCGATATCGCCTTGGGGGCTTGCCGCGTCGCGCAAGGTAAAGCCCGACAATTCGATCATCCTGCGTGCCAGATCGTAGATGCGCACGGATTTACCCATGTCGAGCACGAAAACCTCGCCCCCCGTGGCAAAGGATCCGGCCAACAGCACAAGCTGTGCGGCCTCGGGGATGGTCATGAAATAGCGGGTCACGTCCGGGTGGGTCAGGGTCACTGGCCCGCCCGCTGCGATTTGTTCTTGGAACAGCGGAATAACCGAGCCGGAAGAGCCGAGCACATTGCCAAAGCGCACCATGGAAAAGATCGTCTGGGGCGCGTGTTTCTGGCGATCTTGGATCACCAGTTCGGCCAAGCGTTTGGTGGCGCCCATCACATTGGTGGGCCGCACCGCCTTGTCGGAGGAGACCAGGATGAACCGCTTGACCCGGGCCGCCACGGCGGCGTCCGCCAGAACTTGCGTGCCCAGTACATTGTTGCGCGCCCCTTCCAGGGGATTATGCTCGACCATCGGCACGTGCTTATAGGCCGCGGCATGCAGGATGATGTCGATCTGATGGGCGCTGAGCACGCGCGCCACGTGCCGCGCATCGGTGACCGAGCCCAGCACCGGTACAATTTCTATCGTTCCGGGTGCGGAGGCGCGCAGGTCCCGTTCGATCTGGTAGAGCGCCAGCTCGCTCATCTCAAAAAGAACGATTTTGGCAGGCCCGATGCCGGCGATCTGGCGTACCAACTCGGACCCGATGGAGCCGCCTGCACCGGTGATCATCACCGCCTGGCCGGCATAGGCATTTGAAACCTCGGCGCTGGTCAGGTCCACCGCGTCGCGGCCCAACAACTCGTCCGCTGTAACGGGGCGAATCTGGTCGCTGAGCGCGCGGCCGTCGATAAGGTCGAGGAACGAGGGCAGGGCCATCACCTCCAACCCCAGGCCCTCCATCCGTTTGACACTTTCGGCCCGTTCCACCCGGCTGGCGGTGGGCATGGCGAGAATCACCTGCGTTGCACCGCTGGCATGGATCACCCGGGACGCGTCGCCTGGGGGATAGACCCGAAGCCCCGCCACACTGACCCGGTAGAGCGCCGGGTTGTCGTCTAGAAAGCCTGCAACCCGCACCGCCCGGTCCGACCGCAAGGCGGCGGCCAATTGGTGGCCCGTGGCACCCGCACCATAGATCAGCACGACCTTTTGGTTGGCCGCGTCCATCCGTTCGAGCACCCGCACCAGCAGAATGCGAGCACCCACCGCGAACACCAAGAACAGGGCGGCCCAAATGCCGGGGATCGACCGGGGCAGACCAAAGCCAAGCCCGGTGTTCAGACCCGCGCAGATCACCGACATAACAAAGGCAAAAAGGCCAAGACGCACGATCCCGTTCTGCTCGAACGCGCGCAGGACGATGAACGGCACGCCCATCACCCACGACACACCCATGCCGATCAGCGGCAGCGCGACAAACAGCCCGGTGCCTTGGGGAAAGTACTCAAACGGCGTGGGATCGCCCAGGCGCAGCACCAGCGACAGAAACAGCGCAGGGGCACACAGGCCCGCATCGACGGCCAACAGGATCAGCGCCTTTTGGCGACGCGAAAGGATGGAGGCGAGCTTCGTCATGGGCGGGCGATCACATGTCTTTCCCATATGGCGTCGGGCGAAAGCCTAGCAGGGCTTGATCTGGTATAACAGGCCAGCAGTCTGTGCTTGAGGCCCAGGTGCGACCAGACTAGATGCTGGAATAAGGGCTGAAGGAAGGCATGGATGGGGCAAGGCTGGACGAAAGGGGTGCTGCTGAGCGCCTTGTTGCTGGCACAGCCAGTGTCGGCGTTCGAGCTGTTCGGCGTGGAGCTGTGGGGGGAGCGGGAAACCGACGCGGTGGAGACACTGGACCCCCAAGCCTACCAGGTGCGTTTTGACGTGCTCGGCGAGCAGGAGGGGCTGGCCGAGGCGTTGGAGGCAAGTTCCGCCCTGGTGGATGGCGCGGATATGCCAGCAGCGGGGGCGGCTGGCCTGATCTCCACCGCGCGGGGCGACTATCAGCGTCTGCTCGCAGCGCTTTACGAAAGCGGCCATTATGGGCCTGCGATCTCGATCAAGATCGAGGGGGAAGAGGCCGAGGATATCGCCCTGCTGGTGGATCTGCCGGACACCGCCCAAGTGGTGGTCGAGGTCGATCCAGGGCCGCTGTTCCGCTTTGGTCAGGTGCGGCTGCGCAACGCCCCGCCCCGCCCCGAGGACATCAAAGATATCGGTGAGCGCACCGCGCGCGATGCGCTCAGCGAGGGTCAGGTCGCGCGCGCAAGTGCCATTGCCGCCGCCGAGGACGAGGCGATTGCCGCTTGGCGTCAGCAGGGCCGACCTTTGGCAGCGGTGGAGGCGCGTCAGGTGATCGCGGATCACCGCACCAATACGCTGGATGTGGACATCACCCTGGCCCCAGGTGGGCGCGCCCGGATGAGCGAGCCCCAAATTGCAGACACGGGCCCCGTGCGCACAGAGTTTGTGCGCTACATCGCGGGTGTCGTACCGGGCAAAGAGTTTGACCCGGACGACCTGGCCAATGCCGAACGCCGCCTCGCCGATCTTGGCGTCTTCTCGTCGATCCGCATCATCGAGGGCGAGGCGCTGACCGCGGATGGCCTACTGCCCATCGCGATCGAAACCGCCCCGCGCAAACCCCGCCGCATCGGGTTTGGGGCGACCCTTTCCAGCACCGAAGGCATCGGACTTCAGGGATACTGGATGCATCGCAACCTTTTGGGCCGGGCCGAACGCTTGCGCTTTGAAGCCGAGGTCGAAGGACTGGGTCAGGAGGATAAGCTGGAGGACCTGGACTATGCGCTGGGGGTCACCCTGCGCCAGCCCGGCCTGCCCCGGCGCGACACCAGCACCACCTGGGGCTTGCGCGCGACCCAATCCAACTTCGATACCTACCGCGAGGGCGCGTTGACCGCGGATGTGCGTCTCGAGCGTCGGGTCAACCGGTTCGTCACCGGCGGGCTGGGGCTGGAGGCCCGCATTTCGGAGGTCGAGGACCAGGACGGCACGACCACCCGGTTCGAGACCTTCTCGCTGCCCGCGGATGTGACCTATGACCGTCGCAACGACCGCACGGATGCAACCGAAGGCTTTTATCTGCGTGCGACGGCCCAGCCGTTTCAGGAATTTACCTTTGGCAACACAGGCCTTCGCTTCGGGCTGGAGGCAAGGGGCTATACTTCGCTTGGGGGGCAATCCTGGCTGACGCTGGCGGGTCGTGCGCGCCTGGGCACCGTTTTGGGTGAGCCACGGGCCGAGATGCCCACCGATTTGCTGTTCTTTGCCGGTGGCGGCGGGTCGGTGCGGGGGTATCCGTTCCGCTCCATCGGGGTGGAGGAGGCGGATGGTGACGTCACCGGTGGGCGATCAGACCTGGGCTTCTCGACCGAGCTGCGCGCGGACATCGCGGGTGGCTTTGGCGTGGTGGGGTTTGTGGATGGTGCGCTGATCGGCGCGGACAGCGTCCCGCAAAATGGCTCGTTTCAAATGGGCGCTGGCTTTGGCCTGCGCTATGATACCGGGCTTGGACCCATCCGCCTGGACATTGCACGCGCGATCGACCCGCGCGAAGATGACCCAGACTTTGCGATCTACCTTGGAATAGGACAGGCCTTTTGATGCGCGCACTGCTGCTGTTGTGCCTGGTGATCACCGCCACATGGGCGTTGGCCCAGTCCGACGAGACACGGGAAAACGGATTTATCATCCGGTCTATCGAGGATCAGCTGTCCAACGAGACGCGGATCGTTCGCCTGACCGGCGTGGATGGAGCGCTGAGTTCAGATGCGACGGTCGGGCGGATCACCGTGGCCGACCCGGATGGCGTCTGGCTGGAGATTGAAGAGGCCGAGATCACCTGGAACCGCAGCGCGCTGCTGCGCGGACGGGTGGAGATCGAGCGGCTGGCGGCCAAACGCATCTCGCTGCCCCGCCTGCCCCAGGGAGAGCCGAGCGCCGATCTGCCCTCCGCTCAAGCAGAACCCTTCAGCCTGCCGGACCTGCCTGTCAGCCTGCGTTTGGACCAGTTGGAAACGCCGCTGATCGAACTGGGTGCGCCTGTTGTCGGTCTTGCCGCCGATCTCAGCGCCTCGGGGCGGCTGTCTTTGGCCGATGGTCGGTTGGAGGCCGTGTTGGCGATGGACCGCCTGGATGGTCCGGGGGGGTCGTTGCGCCTGGATGCTGCCTTTTCCAATGACGGGGCGGGGTTGGAGTTGGATTTGGCCCTGTCCGAGCCGGAAAACGGCGTGGTGGCAAATCTTCTGCAAGTCGAGGGTCGACCGCCCCTGGACCTAAGCCTTCAGGGGGGTGGTCCCCTCGATGCCCTGGATCTGGCTTTGGACCTGAAGGCAGATAGTGTTGATTTGGTGGATGGCCGCGCTGTGGTCACGGGCAGCGCTGGGTCGTACCGGTTCGAGGCGGATGTAACGGGCGAGCTATCGTCCTTGGTTCCGCCGCTTTATGCGGGCTTTTTCGAAGGCGAAAGTGCGGTGCGGGTGACTGGATCCTCGGGCCCTGACGGGTTGGATTTAAGCGCGCTGAGCGTGGAGGCCGCAGCCCTGACTTTGCAGGGACAGTTGCGCACCGGGGCCGATGGGTTTCCCACGGATCTGTCTTTGACTGGCGCTGTCGCCTCGGCTGACGGGACGCCCGTTCTGCTGCCTGTGGCGGGTGGAGAGACGCTCATCGACCGGGCCGATTTATCCGTACAACTTGGCGCGGGCGAGCGTTGGTCGCTGGACGTGCAGATGCTGGGGCTTAAGACCGCCACCCTAGATATTGGCGAGGTGGGCTTGCGCGGCGCAGGTCTGGCGCAGAACCTATCCGATGCGGCGCGCCGGGCGCTGACCTTGCGTCTGGACGGTGTTGCAACAGGGTTCGAGACGCCCGATCGCGGGGTTCGCCGGGCGCTGGGCGAGGCTGTGGAGTTGTCGGTGACCGGCGCTTGGCAGGCAGGCGCGCCGTTCACGTTGGAGCTTTTCGATCTGAGCAATGGCACCGGCCAGGTGCAGGGCAAGGGTGCTGTGTTCGAGGCGGCCTTTGACGGCGAGGTGCAGGCCAGGATCGGGGCGCTCGACGCGCTGGCACCCCTGTCCGGTTTGCCCTTGGCGGGGGCGGCGGACCTTGCGCTGCGCGGGCGGGTGGCCCCGCTGGAGAACGCGTTTGAGAAGCTGGGCGCGCTGGTCACGAGCTTGCGCGGCGCGGGCCACACGATCACGCATGTGGATTTGGGCGGAGGGCTTGGCGTGCCCTACAAGGCAGGCGATGTGATGCCGAGCCCGGCGGCCTATGGCGCGATGGTTACGCGGGTGACGAAGGATTGGGGCGTCAAACTGATCTTTGAGCCGGGCCGCGTGATCGCGGGCAATGCCGGTGTGCTTCTGACCCGCG
>JBCBNR010000099.1:0-8913 GCA_039821665.1 Pseudomonadota bacterium | reverse complement strand
CAGCAGGGTTCCCAGTCCGGTCTCGGGCACCCTGCTGGACGCGCTGGCAACAGCGGAGCCGACGGTCTTTGTCGAGACCATGGGCCTGCGCCGGGCCCGCCGCACCTCGCGCGGGCCGGGGCCACGCTTTATCTCCGTGCGGATGGAACTGCACGCCTATCAGGAGCGGTGAGGCACCCATGAAGGCTTGGCTTCCCAAACTGCCCGCGATCTTTGGTTTTGCCTTTGCGGCCCTGGCAACCCTGGTGGCCATCCAGGCCTGGCGGCCCGCGCCAACCACCAGCCCCGCCCCCGCGGCGGTGCAAGAGGCGCTGACCCCCGCAAACCGGGGCAGCACGGTGAAAGAGACCTTGCCAGCGCTGGCCGAGCGGCCGATTTTCCACGTCTCGCGGCGGCCCTACGAGGCGCCTAAGGAGGCTGAACCGGTCGTTGTTGCCCCGACCATCTCGCTGGTGGGGATCATCAAGGACAACGAGACGCGGATTGGCCTGGTGGTCGTCTCGAACCTCAACCGGGTCTTTCGAGTGGTCGCAGGGGATAAGGTCAGCACCTGGCTGGTGGAGGAGATCACGGATCGCACCCTTACCGTGTCAGACGCGAGCGGGGTGCAAGAAATGCTTGAGCTTCCGGGCGGCAACTAGACGCATAATCCAGCGTTGGCGATGATTGCGTGCGCCCAGAAGATCGGCTAGCCCAACACCAACCAGTGTAAGAGGGTCGCCATGCCGTCGCGTCGTTTTTTGTTGGGCAGTTTCGCGGGCCTGTGCGTGGCTGGGCCCTCTTGGTCGCGCACACCCGATGTGACCCGCATTCTGGTCGAAAAACGTGCACGCAAAATGACCTTGTTTGCTGGCCGGCAGACGGTGCGCAGCTATCGGATCGACCTGGGCTTTGCACCGCGCGGGACCAAGCGCCGCTTTGGCGATGGGCGCACGCCAGAGGGCGCGTATTACATCGACCGGCGCAATCCCAACAGCGCCTTCCATCTGTCTCTGGGCATCAACTATCCCAACCGGGACGAGATGCGAAAAGCCCGCGCGGCAGGCATCGATCCGGGCGGTGATATCTTTATCCATGGCGAGCCGAACTCGGCCGTGCCCCCGTCCCATCCCGACTGGACCGCCGGGTGCATCGCGGTGACCAACCGCGAGATGGAGGAAATATGGGGGCTGGTGCCCCTGGGCACCCTCATCGACATCACAGCGTAAAGGGCGGAACGCCCGACCTAGAGCGGGCCCGTCTGACAGCGCAGCAATTGGGCAGCGTGTCGGCGGGGCGGTTTGTCGGCGAGGCGGTGTGTCAGCGGGTTTGCGCCACGCCGAAAGCATCGTTGCGGCGGCCCAGAACCTGCACCCACCACAGCTTGCCGTTTTCCTCTTGAAACCAAGCAAAGCCGATATCCGTTGCACTCGGCTCCAGCATCACGGCGCGCGTGCCCGGTGTGACAGCCCAACTGTTGAACAGCTCGAACTCGTCATCGAAGCTTTCCGAGATGTTTTCGCCCACAACCAATCCGTCATAGCCCGCGCGATCCGCGCGGTCCTTGGGCGAGGTGCCATCCGAGCCAAAATGCCAAGCGCGCTTTTGGTTAGACATATCCCTGGCATGGGTGGCCGCAGCCGCGGTCAGGCGAGCCGACAGGGTCAGCGCGGGCAGGCCTTGCTCGGCCCGGAATGCGTTGAGCGTGTCCACATGTTTGGTGCGCACCGCATCCGCTTCCTGGGGCGAGATGATTCGAAAGCCGACAGGCTGCGGTATCGGCGTGGGCGCGCACGCGACCAGCGCTGATGCGGAAAGAAGTGCAATCAAAGCTGCGCGCATGTTGTGTCCTTGCCCAAAAGCTGTCGCGTCCTAGCCCCATCCGGCCAGACGTGCAAATTGAACATGTTTTCGACATCAAGTTGGGCGAAATGGTGACTTGCACGCTACAGCGCTTGCGCTGACGGGGCTGTGAATTGAACCTGTTTGCGTGCTCTGCTAGCGAAAAGCCAAGCAACTGGAGGCATGAGATATGTCAAACCAACGGTTTACCCGCAGACAAGCCGCACTTGCCGTGGCGGGCTTTGTGGCCGCACCAGCGGTTTTGCGCGCCCAGCCGGTGGAATATGTGGATGATCCGCAGGCCGGCGGGATCAGTCGCCGGGTTTCGAGCTTTCGGACCTTTCGGCGCGGCGACTACTTCTCCAGCCTGACCAATGGCAACATCCTGGTGGATACCGACAGCCGCGCGCTGCATTTCTGGGATGAGACCGGGGCGATCTATAACGTCTATCCCACCTCGGTCCCTTTGACCGAGGAGTTGACGCGCCGGGGCCGTACGGAGGTGATCCAAAAGCGGGTCGGACCCGATTGGCGGCCAACGCCCAACATGCTGGCGCGCAATCCAGAACTGCCTGAATATGTGGGACCGGGGCCGGAAAATCCCCTCGGCACCCATGCGCTTTACCTCACATGGACCTACTACCGGATCCACGGCACCAATGATACGCGCAAGATCGGGCGGATGAGCTCGAACGGGTGTATCGGGCTTTACAATGATCATATCGAGCAATTGTTCGCGCTGTCCAAGGTGGGCACGCAGGTTTTGCTGATCTAGCGGTGCCGGGGGGCGTTGCCCCCCATCCCTGCGGGATCCCCCCCAGGATATTTGTACAAAACTGAAGGATCAGCGGCCCGTGAGGGTTGTGCTGTCCGATGTGGCGGGCACCACGACAGAGATGTCGAGGGCCGCGATGTCCGATCCGATCCATTGGCGCGAGCGCCAGATTTGGCCCGTGTCCGCCTCTACCAAGTGGAGGTTTTCAAAGCGGGTGCCATCCGGGGCGGCGCAGGTTTCTTGCATCAATTGACCGGTCACCTCGCGGCCCAGAACCGAGAGGGTTTGGCTGCTGCCGCGCGCGAAAACGCAGGTGGCCACGATCAGACGGCCTTGGATGCCCGGTCCGGGCAGTTCATAGCGCCGAGTGATGCCGCCCGGCCACCAGGCGAGCGGGCGCGGTGTGCTGATCGGATCGGGGCCAAAGCTTGCGACGCTCAGAAGGTCGGTGCCGATGCCACGGGTGGCCACGATCTGGGTGCCGCGCAAGGTGATCGACTGGCCCAGGCGCGACAGATAGGTAAGCGCGCCATTGTTGGACGTGGTGGCCACAAGCGTGGTCAGAATATCTTCGCCCTCCAGCGAGATGCGGATGGCGGGCTGACCGGCAGCTTCAAGCTGGGTGCGCGATACGGTGACGGTTTGGGGCGCAGTGTCATCCCGCTCGGCAAAGGGGTTAATGCGGCTGAGACCCGCGCTGATCACCGGGTTGACCCCGCCGGACCCACACGCGCCGAGCACCAGGCACAGCGCGATGGCGCGCAAGGTGATCATTGCCAAAAGCTGCTCCAACTCTGGCGCAGGGATGTGCGATCCGTGTCGCGCACACGGTCATAGAGCCGCCCAGGCACCCGCAGCCGTGCGCCGCCATCGCGGCTGATCGCACCCAGATCCAAGCTGACCTTGGATTTCGTCTCGAACGGCAGGCCCCAGCGCAGGGGCAGACTGATGGTGACCCCCTTGGCAAAGCTGCCATCGCCGAAATCCTCGGCCGAGACGTCGGTGCGGGTCACATAAGCGCTGACATCCCAGCCATTGGCGAACCGGCGGGACAGGGTCACCGTCGCCCCCAGATCGCCCGCCAGGTACTGGCCCGCATCCAACTGCGCCTCGATCCCGCGAAAGCCCGTGTCCCAATAAACGGACGCAAAGGCGGTCGTGGCCTCTAAATCGGTGAAGCCGAAAGTCTCGTCAAACGCGCGTTTGCGCGCGAGGTTCACCTCGGCCCCAAGGGCCAACGGGCGGGCCGTGGGGGCCCATAAGATCTCGGTCGAAAGGCCACCATACATGCGTTCCAGATACCCCGCGGTGGCGCGGGCGTAGATCTGAGGGCTGAGCTTGAAGACAGCATCAGCGGTCAGACGATCCAGTTCGACGTCACGGCCCGAAAAATACAGCTTGCTGTCAGAGCGAACCTGATCCAGCGGCCCGGGCGCATCCGCCACGGTTTCCTGGTCATTGCCGATGATCCAGCGCGAAACGCCTGCGTTGAGCGAGAAACCGCGGCTAATCCGGTACCGACCCGTGAGCGAAAGCAGCGCATCGGCGCGCACAGGCTCGTCATCATCAAACAGCGAGAATGGGATGGTGGGGTTAAGCGACCAACTGAAGGGCGCTTCCATATCGCGGCGCCAAACATCCTCCCCAACCAGGGTGCCTGCTGCGTCCGTCAGGTTCGTGGTCTGCCAAGACCGCAGGCTGGCATCCCCGGTGTTGACCTGGGCCTCCAGATTGCTGCGCTCGATCGTGGCGGTGGTGGTCGGCAAGCCGCTGGTCACCAGCGTGATACGAAACGTCTCGACCGAGGGGGGCATCGCTGCGGCCAGCGCGCGCGCGGTGCGGCCCAGTGCCTTGGGCTCGCGCAGGATGTTTCGGTTGACGATGTAGATCTCTGCCACCGTGCCGCTGAGCCTGACCTCGTCGAGCACAATACCATCAGGGGCAAGAACCTGTTGCAAAGCGCCAACCAGCGCGTCGCGATTGGCGGTGGACTTGGCCCAGCCAGTGTTGCGCGGGGCATCGTCGGGGCGGGCGATCAAAGGTGTGGGCGCTGTGCCCAGATCTTGGGGCGTCAGGGCATTGCGCGGATTTCCGGTGATGGTCAGCTTGGCCGCCACTTCCGAGCCGTAGAGCGAGTAGAGCCCGAGCCGCACATATTCGTTGGGCTGGTAATGCACCCCAAAGTTAAAGTCGCTGTCGCGGCTCAGACTGCGACCCTCTTGCGCCAGGGTGTAGTCGTCCGAAGAGTACTCGGCCAAAACGCTGAGGCCTTGGACAGGCAATCGCCAGACCACGCCCGCGAAGGGGGCATTATCACCGCGAAACCAAGCTTGGTCTTGCGGTCTGCCATCGGGGTCGGTGGTCGCGGGCCGCGTGTCCGCACCAAAGAGGTTGTCCGCCCCACCGGCCGAGCCCAAACGTCCCCAGCCCAGACCGCCGGTGACGGTCACAGGGCCCAGGGTTTTGGTGGCGACCAGATACTCCGCCCCATCAGCGGATGTGCCCAAAAGGTCCCGCAGGCCCAGGGCGATGGAGGGGGCATAGCGCCCCTCTTCCAACAACTGAAAGCGCAGATCATAGGACCGATCCTCACGGTCGATGCCCGAGACGCCCAGCCCCGAGACATCCGAATAGCGCACGGTGCCGCTGATCTGGGGCAGGATCTGAAAGTTGATGCCAGAGCGAAAGGTATTTTCGAACCCCGCGAAGCTGACCGCGAGCTGTCCATCGCGCTGCATTTGCGCGCTTGGCAGATCAATAAGACCGGGATTGCCATAGAGGTTGTAGGGCACCAGGTCCTGGGCGGAGGTGGCCAGGGCGCTGCCGCTTACAAGCCCCGCTAAAAACAGCCGCGTTGCACCCATGCTTGTGCCCCTTCCATCCTGGTCGTTCATCTTGTGCCGCCCCAGGCGGGGAAGGGCAAGCGCGTCAACCTTCTTGCGCTAAGATCGCGGCAAGTCCGTCACGGTAGCTGGGGTAGGTGAACGTCACACCAAGCTCGGACTTCACCAGCGCGTTAGAGACCTTTTTGTTGTCCGCATAAAAGCTGCGCGCCATGGGCGACAGGTCAGCGCTCTCGAACGGAATGTCGGGGGGAATGGGCACGCCAAGCAAGGTGGCGGCGTGGGCAATGACATCTTGGGGCGGACATGGCGCATCGTCGGCGACGTTGTAGATCCCACCGGTGCGGGGCGCGGCAATCGAGGCTTTTAGAATGGCCACGATATCGGTGACATGGGTGCGGCTGAAGATCTGACCGGGCTTTACGATGCGCCGGGCGGTGCCATCGCGCAATTTGTCAAAGGCCGAGCGGCCAGGCCCGTAAATGCCCGCAAGGCGGAAGATGTGCACCGGCCAACCCCTTTGTGCACTGAGGTCCAGCCAGTGCTGTTCCTGGCTGGCCCGCAGCCCACCCCGGTGCGAGGCCGGGACCACAGGGGCGGTCTCGTTCACCCAATTGCCATCCTGATCGCCATAGACCCCGGTGGTGGACAACAGCGCCAGCCAGCGCAGGTCGCGCGACAGCGTCGCTGCCTGCACCGCATCGAGCGCAGGATCCTCGCCGCCCCGTGGCGGCACGGAGGACACGATATGGGTGGCGCGCGTCAGCACATCCCCCAGGTCCGTGCCGGGCCACAGGATCGGTTCGGCCCCGCTGGCGCGGATTTGATCCAGTTTTGCCTCGGACCGGGTGGTGCCCATCACCTGCCAGTGGGCGGGGTCCAGGGACCTGGTCAGCGCCTCGGCCACATAGCCAAAGCCCAGACATAGCAATAAGTTCATGTCTCCTCCGTCATCAGGCGGGCCACGGCCCAGGCGGCCGCATCCGCAACCGCGCTGTCCGGGTCATCCATGCGGGCCTTGGCATAGGGGATCAACCCAGGCTCTGCCGAATTGCCAATGGCATACAGCACGTTGCGGACAAACCTGTCGCGACCGATGCGCTTGATCGGGCTGCCCGAAAACACCTCGCGAAAGCTTGCGTCATCGAGGGCCGACAGATGGGCAAGTTTCGGGCATGTCAGCTCGATCCGCGCCCAATAGCCGTGCTCGTGCGCTTGGGCTGCGAATTTGTTCCACGGGCAAACCGCAAGGCAATCGTCGCACCCATAGATCCGGTTGCCCAGCGCCGGTCGCAGCGAGGGATCGACCGGGCCTTTATGTTCGATGGTCAGGTACGAGATGCAGCGCCGCGCGTCCAACCGGTAAGGTGCCGGAAAGGCATCTGTTGGGCAGATATCTAGGCAGGCGCGGCACGACCCGCACGAAGGGGTCACAGACGTGTCCCGGGGCAGGGGCAGCGTGGTGAAAAGCGCGCCCAGAAAGATGTAATTGCCCAAATCACGGGCCAGCAGATTTGTGTGCTTGCCCTGCCACCCCAGCCCCGCAGCAGCCGCTAGGGGTTTTTCCATAACGGGGGCCGTGTCCACAAATACCTTGATGTCCCCGCCCGCCGTCTCAATCAGCCAGCGTCCCAGGCGTTTGAGACGCTTTTTGACCAGGTCATGATAGTCCCGGTTGCGCGCATAGACCGAGATATAGCCCCGATCCGTCTGCTCAAGCAGCCAAAGCGGGTCTTGGTCGGGCGAGTAGGGTTCGGCCAGCATGATGATGGAGCGGACCTCGGGCCACATCGCAGCGGGGTCGCTGCGCCAGGCCACACGCTCGCCAAGCCAGGCCATTTGCCCATGGAAGCCCGCGTCGAGAAAGGCGCGCAGGCCTTTGCCCGCGTCCCCAATGGCCTCGGGGCCACAAATGCCCAGTTTGGCGAAGCCTTCCGCGCGCGCCTGCGCCTCCAACCGGTCGCGCAAGGCCGCGCCCATGCCTTAGAAGTCCAGATCAGCGTAGTGAGCAGGCGGGGTGAAGCCGGTCACCAAGTCCGCCAGAATTGACCGGAAGGCGGGCCGGGATTTGATCTTTTGGTACCAATCGCGCATCGGCCCATTGCGGGCCCAATCCACGTCGCCGATATAGTCGAGCGATGAAAACTGGGCGGCGGCGGCGAAATCCGCGAGGCTGATGGCGCTGCCTGCCAGCCAACGCCGATCTTCCATCAGCCAACCCACATAATCGATGTGGTACTTTATGGCCTTGGCACCTGCCTTGATCTTCTCGCTGTCCGGATAGCCCTGTTTCGAGACGCGTTTGTTCACCCGCTCATAGAGTAGATTTGCGGTCACGTCTCGGTGGAACTTATCGTCAAACCAAGCGCACAAACGGCGCACTTCCGCCCTCGCCACAGCTTCGGATGGCAGCAATGGGGGCGCGGGGTGGGTCTCGTCGATATATTCCACAATCGCCTGGCTTTCCGCCAAAACCTGATCGCCCAAACGCAGCACGGGCACCTGTCCCGACGGGTTGAGGCGCAGGAAATCCAGGTCCGCCTCTCCCGGTTTTTGCTCGACCAGCTCAACCTCCAACTTCTTTTCCGCCAGAACCAAACGGACCTTGCGGCAATAGGGAGAGAGGGGGTGATGGTAGAGCTTGCGCATGACGGAGTAGTGGCGCACCACGCGCCTGAGTTCAACAGTCAGGGCCGCGACGGAGTGCGGCCGGAGGACCGTTTAAGACAAATACCAACGGGTCGGAGCAGGTGATGAAACGCCGAGGATGGATTGCTGTCAGTGCTTTTTGTGCGCTGGTCAGCGCAAGCGTGGTGCTCAGCGCGCCCCAAACAACCGAGCGGGTCTGCGTGGCGACACCTCCGGATCTGGCACGCCCGGGGCCTGGGTTTGAGCTTTTGGATTTCGCTGGGCGCGATGCTTGGGCCACGCGCGATTGGGACAGACCGCAGTTTGCCGCGTTTCAACTCCCCGCGCACTGGCTGTTTTGGCGCAAGAACGGGCCAAGGGTGATGTTGGCCGATGAGGCTAGGTTCGAGAAATCCCCCGGCTGCGGGGCGGGTGAATTCACCTATCTGACCGCCTTTGGTCGGGATCTGGTGCGCGTGGCGGAGTTCCGGAGCGTTCAAGGGTCTCCCTTAGGTGCCGCACCGCCGCGTATGGTTTTAGAAAAGCACCATGTTTTGACCTTTGCCAAAGATCGCGTGGTTTGGACGCTCACGGATCCCGATGGCACAGAACTGATCGCGGTCACAAAAGCGATGGACAGCCCCAAGGCCCCCATCTCAACGCCTGAAGGGTGGACACTGACCAAGGTCCAGCTGGATCAAGACCTGCACCTGCCTTTGGTCGGACAGGTTCAGGTGATCCGATTGGAGGACGGGTATTCTTACCAGGGTCTGGTGGCGCGCCCCTAGGCACCGTCACTCAAAACACCCGGACCGCCCATCACCCGCAACCGTCCCCGCGCCAGAG
>JBCBNR010000098.1:0-8927 GCA_039821665.1 Pseudomonadota bacterium | reverse complement strand
GATCCGTCGATTTTCACGCTGACGCGGGGGGTGGCGATGTTGAACTCGTCCGAGATCCCGCGCCAAAACCTGATGGCGGGTGCTGTGATCGCCACCATCCCCATCATGGTGCTGTTTCTCGCGTTGGAGCGGTTTATGACCAAGGGCCTGACGGCAGGCTCGGTAAAAGGATGAGTATGGATCTTCACGCCCAAGCCCGTGCTGTGATGCGGGGCAATGATCGCGGCCTTTATACCCTGCCCACAAAGGGGCTGTACCCCTATCAGTGGAACTGGGACAGCGCCTTTGCGGCCCTGGGCTTTGCCGAGTTCGACATCCCCCGCGCTTGGCGCGAGTTGGAGACGCTGTTCTCGGGTCAATGGGATGATGGGATGGTGCCCCATATCCTGTTTCACAAGCCCGACCCGGGGTACTTCCCCGGGCCTGACGTGTGGCAGGGGCGGGGGCCGATCCCGTCCTCTGGCGTGACCCAGCCGCCGGTGGCGGCGACCATGGCGCGCAAGATCTACGAAAAGGATCCGGCCCAGGGGCGCGCGCAGATGCGCGGTCTGTTTCTAAAGATGCTGGACTGGCACCGCTGGTTCATGGCCTGGCGGTTGGACAAGGGGGCGGTGTGTATAACCCATCCTTGGGAATCCGGGCGGGACAATGCGCCCGATTGGGATGGGGGCATGGCCGCGATCGACCCGGCGGGCGTGGCCGAGTATACACGGCGCGACACGTCCCATGTGGATGCGGATATGCGGCCCACCAAATGGGACTACGACCGCTACATCTGGTTGGTTCAACGGGGCCGAGGCACCGGCTGGGACCACGCAAAGATTTTGACGGAAAAGCCGTTCCGTGTGGCCGATCCGACGATGACCTTCACCTTGCTGCGCGCACAGCGCGATCTTGCCTGGATGGCGGCGGAGCTGGATCTGGTGATGCCCGAGATTGACGAATGGATTGCCAAGCTGGAGGCGGGCGCGCAGACCCTGTGGAACCCCCAGACCGGGCATTACGATGCGCGCGATGTGAACTCTGGCGCGTTCGCGGGCAGCCTGTCGAACGCCTCGATGCTGTGTTGGTATGCTGGATTGCGCAATCCGGCGATGGATGGGCCGCTCGATCATATGCTGGGGGCCGTGCGCTATGGCGTGCCGTCCCATGATCCCAGCAGCCCTAAATTTGATGCCAAGCGCTATTGGCGTGGACCGGTTTGGGCGATCATGAACACAATGATCGGTTGGGGCCTGGCAGAGGCCGGGCATCCGCAGGCGGGCACCGTGCGCCGGATGACCCGCGAGCTGATCTCTAACTACAGCTTTGCGGAGTATTTCGATCCCAGCGATGGCAGCCCCGCTGGCGGGGATACATTCACCTGGACGGCGGCGGTCTGGCTCGCCTGGGCCGGCAAGGTGTCTGAGATGGGTGCGATAACCCTTAACGCTGTGGAAAAGTGGTTTGGCGAGACCCAGGTCATCAAAGGCGTCGACCTGGAGATCGAGGATGGCGAATTCGTTGTCTTTGTCGGCCCCTCGGGCTGCGGCAAGTCCACGCTGCTACGCATGATCGGCGGGTTGGAAGATATCAGCCGGGGCGGGATCGAAATTGATGGGCGCGATGTCACGGACCAACCCCCGTCCAAGCGGGGGCTGTCCATGGTGTTCCAGTCCTATGCGCTGTATCCGCATATGTCGGTGCGCGAAAATATGGGCTTTGCGCTTAAAACGGCGGGCGCGCCCAGGACCGAGATCGACGCCAAGGTTCAAGCCGCTGCAGAAACCTTGCGCCTGAACGACTATTTAGACCGCAGGCCCAAGGATCTGTCGGGCGGGCAGCGTCAGCGGGTCGCTATCGGACGCTCGATCGTGCGTGAGCCGACGGCGTTCTTGTTTGACGAGCCGCTGTCGAACCTGGATGCCGCCCTGCGGGTGGAGATGCGCTATGAAATCTCCAAGCTGCACCAGGCTTTGTCGGCCACGATGATTTATGTAACCCACGACCAGGTGGAGGCGATGACGCTGGCCGACCGGATCGTGGTGTTGGAGGCGGGTCGCATCGTGCAAGTGGGCACGCCGCGCGCACTTTATGCAGACCCCGAAAACACCTTTGTCGCGCAGTTCATCGGCTCGCCGAAGATGAATGTTCTGCCCTGCGAGGTTGCGGGCGGGCAGGCGGTGGTGCCGGGTGGACGCCCCACAGGGGTGGCGCCAAATGCCGCTACACAGCTGGGCATCCGCCCCGAGCATATCGCGACCGTCGATGCGGGTGAGGGGGCCTGCGATGGCACCGTGGATGTGATCGAGTATCTGGGCGCTGATACTTTTGTGCTGTTTGATTGCGGTGCTGCGGGCCGGATCAATGTACGCCTGGCGGGGGAAACCACGCTAGAGGTGGGCGCGCGTGCAGGCCTGCTCTTTGATCCTGAGCGCACGCTTTACTTCCAATCCAATGGCGAGCGTGCGCGCTAGCGCCCCGTCCGTTTTGGGCAAAGATGGGTGCCGCAACTCCGCCCTGCATCCCTTTGTCTTTTGGGCTATTATTGCTCATACCCTCCCCCCGGGACCGATTCGGCGAGCTTGAGAAGGGGCGGGAGAAAGGGCAGAAATGGCAAAGATTGCAGAGCTGGAGGCGCGGCTCGACGCAGCGCTTGCCAAGATTAGACAGGCGCCCAAAGCTGGTGCCTCGGACCCGTCTGAGACACAGGCCCTGCAGGCCGCTTTGGACGGGCTAAGGGCCGAGCGCGACCGGGACGTGGCCGAGTTGGATGCGCTTCTGGCAAAGCTCAAACCCTTGATCGAGGAGGCCAGCTGATGCCTGAGATTGCCATTAAAATCGCAGGTCGCGCCTACACCGTTGCCTGCAATCCGGGGGAAGAGGACAGCTTGGAGAAAGCCGCCCAACTTCTGTCGATGGAGGCGGACGCGATCGCTGGCCAATTGGGCACCCTGCCGGAGCAACGCTTGCTTTTGATGGCGGGCCTGATGCTAGGCGATCGGACCGTCGGGGTTTACGGCGAGCTTGAAAAGGCCCAAGCCGCGCTGAAAGAGGTAAAGGCTCAATTGGGCGGCTCTCAAGACAGCGCCGCGTTGGCGGAGGCCACGGCCCGGGCCGAGGCTGCCGAGGCCGCGTTGGAACGCGCTACCGTCGCCACTGAACAGCTGGCGATGGATTTGGGCACGTCCTAGGGACAGTGCGTGCGGGCGGTTAGGGGGCGGATGTGGAAAAACGCGACCTTTTGTGGGCGCTCTATATCAGCGAACGAGAGTTCATCCAGCACCACGAAAACCAAAGAACCCATGCGTCAAACATTCTAGGCGCCATCGCTGCGGGCGTGATGATCGCCCTGGGCACCGAGGCGTTGAGCCCGGTCGTTCAAGTGGCCCTGTCACTGACCCTGGTCGTCATCGGCGCATTCGGCTGGATCTTTTGTGCAAAGCTCTATGCGTTGATCAAGCTGCATGCAGAACGCAGTTACGAATACCTCAAAGTGCTCGACGAAGAGGTGGCAGCGGTTCAGATTAAAGAGATGAAGGCCCGTGCTTCGGCCAAGAACAAGGCCGATTTCAAATGGCTGAGCAAAATCGGTCTCAACCGAATTTGGTCACGGTTTCATCTGGTGATCTTCCTGTTCGGGCTGTTTTTCACCGTTCAAAACGTCCTTGCCCTCGTCGGCGTTGCGTGACGTTTCCAACGCGAGGATCTTCTCGCGCTCGCCCAAAAACACCTGGGATTTCTGGTGCAGGCTGTCCGGTGCGATGTCCAGCAGGCTTTGCGTCCCGTCGGAGGACAAGCCACCCAGACTGTGCACCAGAAAGGCCATAGGGATGGCTTCATAGACCAGTCTGAGATGCCCGTTCTCATAGCCCTCTCGCATGTCGGCGGGATAGGCAAAGACGCCGCCCTGCAGCAGCAGGCGTTTGACGTCCATCACCATAGAGGCATACCAGCGCAAATTGTCCGGCGGCTGAGCGCCCATGATCCGGTCGTAATGCGCGCGCAGCCACATGGGCCACTGGCCTCGGTTCGAAGCATTGATACAAAAGTAGCCACCCTGGGGCAGGCTTTTGGGAAGCGATTGTTCCAGCCAGCGCCCGGACCCATCGTCATAGACAAATCTTTTGATGCCCGCCTTGTCCGCTACGAAAAGTTCCAGCTGCAAGCCGTAGATGAAAAAGCCCGCGGCACACAGGTTGGCACCACAAAACTGATGGGGTGCCGTTGCGTTCTTGAACACCCCAAAGATGCTGCCGGGCGGCATCCCTGTGGCCGCAGATTTCGATCCGTCAATCGGGTCGAGGCTTACGCTCCACGGCCCGTCGCCCATCTTGCGCAACGCGTCGAGTTCTTCGGACACCACCCAACCGACAGACGGAACCGTCGCCAAGGCTTCTCGCAAGACATCATCGGCCCAGACATCAAGCTCGAACTGAATATCACCGCTTGTGTTCGCGCCAAGGGTCGTAAAGACGTCCGGATCTTGCTTGAGCCGCTTGAAGATCCGCGTGGCACCATCAGCCAATGCGCTTAGAAGCGGATCGACCCCGTCCTGGTCCGAGAACCGCACGTCAGCCCTGATTGGCCTCGCGGATCTTGTCAGCGGCGGCCTTGTCGAAGGCAACGCCCTTCTCGGCCAACAGGCTGTCCAGTTCGCCCGAAAGGGTCATTTCGATCACGATGTCACAGCCGCCGACAAACTCGCCTTTGATGTAAAGTTGCGGGATTGTGGGCCAGTCCGAGAAGGATTTGATGCCCTCGCGCACCTCCATATCGTCAAGCACGTTCACGTCCTTATAGGGGACAGCCATGTAATTCAGAACGCCTGCCACTTTCGAGGAAAAGCCGCATTGGGGCATGCTGGATGTGCCCTTCATGTAAAGGACGACATCATTGTCGGAGATGTCGGTCTTGATGCGGTCATGTGCTACGTCGCTCATCGTGCGGTGTCCTTTGATCCCAGGGTCAGCGCGAAACCTATGTGGTCATGGCCTGTTTGAAAAGGGGTGTTCGCCCTTAGGGGCGGCGGCCCTCCTCGGGCGGCAGGCTGCTTGGCTGTGCCCTGTCCCGCTGCATTTGGCTCAGCGCCATCTCGGGCAATTCATCTGTGCGGGTGACAGGATCAGGGCGGCTGTGGGACAAGGGCTTGTGCTTGCGGAACCGATATTCCAAGGCAGCGATGATCGCCAGCACACCCAACACACACAATAGGATTGCCAGGACGGCTTTCATTCCTTGGCTTTGGTGGTCAAGGCAAGCGCGTGTAGCTCGCCCGCTGGACCATCCATTTTACCCTTGAGGGCGGCATAGACCATCTGGTGCTGTTTGACCCGGGTCAGGCCCTGAAACTCCTCGGCCACCACCGTCGCGGCATAGTGATTGCCATCGCCCGCAAGGTCCTTGATCTCGACCAGGGCGGTGGGAAACGCCTCTTGGATCATGCGTTCGATCTCGATTGCTTCCATGGCCATCGGCACACCTTCAAAACTGTCTGTACATTAACTTAGGCCCGTTCCCGGGCCCTGCCAAGGGGATCAGAGCCAGCCGCCAAGACCCTCTTGGTGGGCTTTGGCCAGATCGGCCAGGGGGCAGGCCTCGCCCGCCAGGCTGACCGTGTCGCCACCGAAAGTTCCCACGGCAACGCAAGGAACATTGCCTGCGGCGTCCTGCAACGCAGCATCCTGGTCGGCGGGCAGGGCAATGAGATAGCGCGCTGGATCCTCGCCAAAGAACCAGGCGATGGGGTCTGGCAGTTTGCTGTCCGTCAAGGTCAGACCAAGGCCGGCCGCCAGGGCCATTTCAAACGCCCCGATGGCAAGACCGCCGTCCGACAGGTCATGGACCGCCCGCAAAGGCCACTGGGCCACCTGGGCAATCACCGCGGCTGCCGCGCGTTCCGCTTGCAGATCCACCGGCGGTGGCGGGCCATCCTCACGCCCGAAAAGCTCGGCCCGGTAGGCCGACTGCCCCAGGTGACCGTGCGTTTCCCCCAGCAAATACCCGGACCACCCCGCCTGCGGCGCGAGAGTAATTCGGTCGCGCCAATTGGTCAGCAAACCCACGGCCCCGATGGTCGGGGTTGGCAGGATGGGCTGTCCATCGGTCTCGTTGTAAAGCGAGACGTTTCCCGACACGATGGGCATGTCGAGGGCGGCACACGCCTCGCCAATGCCCTGGATACAGCCCACGAATTGACCCATAATCTGGGGTTTTTCGGGGTTGCCGAAATTCAGATTGTCCGTGGTGGCCAGTGGCGTGGCACCCGTGGCCACAAGGTTGCGATAGGCCTCGGCCACGGCTTGCCGCCCGCCTTGAACCGGATCGGCCTTGCAATAGCGCGGGGTCACATCGGCGGTGAAGGCAAGCGCCTTTTCGGTGCCATGCACACGCACCACACCCGCGTCGCTGCCGGGTGGGACCACCGTGTCGCCCATGACCATGTGGTCGTATTGCTCCCAAACCCAGGCGCGGGAGGCAAAGTTCGGCTTTGCGATCAGAGCGGTGAGCGCGGCGAGCGGGGCGAGGTCCGTGACCGGTTCCGGTGCCGCCTGGGCTGGCGTTTGCTCCCACGGCCGGTCGTATTCGGGGGCGGTGCCCGACAGGGCTGCGAGCGGCAAATCAGCTTTGATCTCGCCGCGGTGTTCGACCAAAAACCGATCCTCGGCGATGGTCTTGCCGACGATGGCAAAATCCAGGTCCCATTTGTCGAACACCGCTTTGGCTTGCGCTTCTTTTTCGGGGCGCAGGACCATGAGCATCCGCTCTTGGCTTTCGGACAGCATCATCTCATAGGCGGTCATCGCGGTTTCGCGCACGGGCACCGCATCTAGGGTCAGGTGAATGCCCAAGCCGCCCTTGTCGCCCATCTCCACGGCCGAGCAGGTCAGGCCAGCGGCCCCCATATCTTGGATCGAGATGACAGCGCCGGTCGCCATCAGCTCCAACGTTGCCTCCATCAGGCGTTTTTCGGAGAAGGGATCGCCCACTTGGACCGTGGGGCGCTTGTCCTCGATACCCTCGTCGAACTCGGCAGAGGCCATGGTGGCCCCACCCACCCCGTCGCGGCCGGTTTTCGCGCCCAAATAGACAACCGGCATGCCGATGCCCGAGGCTTTGGAGTAAAAGATGCTGTCCGCGTCTGCGAGGCCCGCGGCGAAGGCGTTGACCAGGCAGTTGCCGTTATAGGCGGCATGAAAGCGCAGCTCGCCGCCCACATTGGGCACGCCAAAGCAATTGCCATAGCCGCCCACGCCCGCCACCACGCCGTTCACCAAGCTTTTTGTCTTGGGGTGATCCGGCGCGCCGAAGCTGAGCGCGTCCATCGTGGCAATGGGGCGCGCGCCCATGGTGAAGACATCGCGCAGGATGCCGCCCACGCCGGTGGCCGCACCCTGATACGGCTCGATATAGGAGGGGTGGTTGTGGCTTTCCATTTTGAACACAACCGCCTGGCCGTCGCCGATATCCACCACGCCTGCATTCTCGCCCGGGCCGCAGATCACCTGGGGGCCGGTGGTGGGCAAGGTGCGAAGCCATTTTTTGGAGGATTTGTAGGAGCAATGCTCGTTCCACATGGCCGAGAAAATGCCCAGTTCGGTGAAGCTGGGGGGACGGTTCAACAGCCGCAGGATCTGGGCGTATTCCGCGTCCGACAGGCCGTGCTCGGCGATCAGATCTGGGGTGATTTGTGGCTCTGCCATGGTGCACCTTTCGCTTGGGATGGGTGCTAGCGGGGTGGGCGGCGAAGGGAAAGGGGTTTTTGGGACGCGGGCCGGTGGGGCGCGCTGGTGGGCCGGGGGGCTTTGGGCCGATATGCGCCTCCGGCGGGAGTATTTGGGGAAAGCCGATGGGGTCAGGCGTCAGGGGCAAGGGCGCGCAACTGCGCCTGGACATTTGCGCGGTAGCGGGTGGCATTCTGGTGGTATTGGGGCATGTGGTCGGGGTCAAAGACCTCGAGGGCAAGATCGCAGTGGTGCAGGGCGTCGCGCAGGTGTTGGGCCAGGTCTTGGCCGTCTTGCTGGCCGAGGATTTCTTTGGCGATGGCAAGGTTCAAATGAGTCGTGGCCCAGTGCACGGGCAGGGCGTCGCGGGTGTGGACCTGCAAGGCGGCGTCAAAGGCTGCGATGGCGCGGGTGAGGGTTTCGGTCGCGGCCTCCCCTTGCTGGTGGGTGGCGAGGGCGCCATAAGCGGTGCCGAGATTGTTTTGGGTCATGGCCCAGTCCACGGGCAGGGCGACGCGGGTGCGGACCTGCAAGGCGGCGTCAAAGGCTGCGATGGCGCTGGAGAGGGTTTTGGTCGCCGCCTCCCCCTGCTGGTGGGTGGCGAGGTTGCGGTAGGCGTTGCCGAGATTGTTTTGGGTCCTGGCCCAATACTCGGGCCGGGCGTCGCGGGTGTAGACCTGCAGGGCGGCGTCATAGGCTGCGATGGCGCGGGTGAGTGTTTCGGTCGCCGCCTCCCCCTGCTGGCGGATGGCGAGCTCGTGGTAGGCGATGCCGAGATTGTTTTGGGTCATGGCCCAGTCCTCGGGCAGGGCGTCGCGGGTGTAGACCTGCAAGGCGGCGTCATAGGCTGCAATGGCGCGGGAGAGGGTTTCGGTCGCAGCCTCCCCCTGCTGGCGTGTAGCGAGGTTACGATAGGCAGCGCCGAGATTATTTTGGGTCATGGCCCAGGCTTCGGGCAGAGTGTCGCGGGTGTAGACCTGCAAGGCGGCCTCATTGGCTGTGATAGCGCGGGTCAGCCAAGCGGGGTCTTCGCTGCGCACGCCGATTTCCTGCAGAGCAATGCCCAGGCCATTTTGCAGCACCGCCCAGTGTTCAGGGGATGCGTTGCGGGTGACAAGTGTCAGGGCCTGTTCCGTCAATGCCACTGCCCTGAGCAGGCCGTCACCGCCAAATTTCTGGCCGTTTTCTTTCAAAGCCAACGCGCCGCTGCGCAGCCGCTCAGCC
>JBCBNR010000097.1:0-8952 GCA_039821665.1 Pseudomonadota bacterium | reverse complement strand
GCTTGTGCAAGCTCAGCGCCCTGCCCCCCGAGACGCAGATCTGTTCGGGCCATGAATATACCGAGGCCAATTTGCGCTTTGCTGAGACGATCGAACCGCGCTCTGAGGCGCTCGGCGCACGCGGTGTCTCGATCCGTGCTGCCCGGGCCGAGGGCAAACCAACGGTGCCGTCGCTGCTGGCAGATGAGATTGCCACCAACCCGTTTTTGCGCGCGTCTGCCCAAGAGGTCAAAGACGCGCTTGGCCTGTCGACCGCCTCGGACGCGGACGTGTTTGCCGAGATCAGGGCGCGCAAAGACGCGTTTTGAGCGGCTTGTCCGGGGTGGGCCCCGACGGCCCGTGCTGTGCGCGCGCCAAAGCCTTGGCCCTGGGGGCGCTGCCCCCGTCCTGCGCTGACGCTTCGGACCCCCCCGGGATATTTGGGCAAAAATGAAGGGGGGGGCGTGGTTCGGCTGTGCGTGGAAGTTGCGCGCATCCTCTGGACAGCGCTGCCAAGACTGCTAGCGTCAGGGTCAAAGGGAGCGCAGTTATGACAGATATCTCAGCGGTTTTGGACCGGGTTGACGCGGATCTGGAGGCCGGTTTGGCGCGCCTCTTTGAGTTGCTGCGCATCCCCTCGATCTCCACCGATCCGGCCTTTGCCGAGCCTTGCGCCCAAGCGGCCGATTGGTTGGTCGCTGATCTACAGAGCTTGGGTTTTGAGGCGACCGCCCATGCCACCCCGGGCCATCCGATGGTTGTCGCCCAAGGGGGCACGGGCGGCCCGCATTTGTTGTTTTATGGTCATTACGACGTGCAGCCTGTGGATCCTTTGGACCTGTGGGACAGGGACCCGTTCGACCCTGCCTTGAAAGACACCGCGAAGGGCAAGGTGATCCGGGGGCGCGGCACCTCGGATGACAAGGGCCAGTTGATGACGTTTTTGGAGGCGTGCCGGGCCTGGGTGGCGGTGCATGGCAGCTTGCCCTGTCGCCTGACGGTGCTGTTTGAGGGCGAAGAGGAAAGCGGCTCTCCTTCGCTAATCCCATTTCTAGAGTCCCATGCCGACAGCTTGCGCGCGGATCTCGCCTTGGTGTGCGACACGGGCATGTTTGATGCCCAGACGCCCGCGATAACGACCATGTTGCGCGGCATGGTTGCTGAAGAGTTGACGATCCACGGCGCAGACAAAGACCTGCATTCCGGCATGTATGGGGGGGCTGCGATGAACCCCATTCGGGTCCTCACCCAGATCCTAGGCGGGCTGCATGACAAGAGCGGGCGCGTGACCGTTCCGGGGTTCTACGACGGTGTCGAGGCCCTCGATCCGGCGATTAAGGCACAATGGGATGGTCTGGACTTTGATGAGGCCGCGTTTCTCGGCGGCGTCGATCTTAGCGAACCGGCGGGCGAGCACGGGTTCAGCGTGCTCGAACAGGTCTGGTCGCGCCCCACGGCGGAGGTGAACGGCATTTGGGGCGGCTATACGGGGGCGGGCTTCAAGACCGTGCTGCCAGCGCACGCTTCGGCCAAAGTGTCGTTTCGCTTGGTCGCAGGCCAGGACCCGGACAAAATCCAAGTAAGTTTTCGACAAATGGTCCAAGATGCGTTGCCCGCGGATTGCACGGTTGAGTTCAAGTTGAAAGATGGGTCCGCCGCGACCGTCATGCCCACGGACGCGCCGGCCTTTGCGGCGGCACAAGCCGCGTTGAGCGCTGAGTGGCCCAAACCGGCGGTGTTTGCGGGATGTGGCGGCTCGATCCCCATTGTGGGGCATTTTCGCACCTATCTGGGGATGGACAGCCTGTTGATCGGGTTTGGCCTGGAAGATGACCAACTCCACTCCCCCAACGAGAAGTACAATCTGACAAGCTTTCACAAGGGCATTCGATCTTGGGTGCGGGTCTTGGCGGCCTTGTCCAAGTCCTAGCCCACGCGCCCCTTGCGCCCCCCCCGCCGCCGGGGTGGGCGGGCAGAGGCAAGGCCCTCTTGTAGCACCTGTGTCATGGGGTGGTCCGGTGCCTTCGGACGATAGCGCGCAAGCAGACCGGTGATCGCCTCTGATGCGCCCTCACCGTCCGCAAGGCCCAGCGCCCAATCCAGAAAGATGGTCCGGCAATCGGGTTTGGTGATGCCCTCTATCCTGTAGGCCTCATAGATCAACCCGCGCGGGTCGTTTGGATCGTCACCCTTGGACAGCATCGCGCGCCTCCTTCACACTGGCGGCCAGACCTTTGACCAAGGTGATCACGTCGCTGGCGACCGCAATCCTGGTATACCCCATCTCGGCCAAGTCGGGGGCGCTGGCCCCGGCATAAACAACCGTGCCCGCCACACGCCCGGCACCCTGGGCGATCTGGGCAAGGCGTGCTGTGCCCGCTTGCACCGCATCCGCGTCCTTGGCCAAGCCTTGGGAGGCGGCATAGTCGGAGGGGCCGAAAAACAGTTCCGTGTCCGGATCGATTGCGGCAATCTGGGCAGCCACATTCAACGCGCCTTGGCTTTCGATCTGCAGCAGCAGCTTGGGCGGCGTGGCATAGGTGGCCGGCACTGCGCGGCCCCAGTCACTGGCCAAAAGAATGTCCAACGCCTCGCCACGCACGCCTTTTGGCGCAAACCGGGCGGCGGCGATCACGTGGCGGGCTGTGTCCACATCCTCGACCATGGGAATCATCAGCGCAGGCGCGCCCGCGTCGAGTGCGCGGCGGATCGCGGTGGTGGAGGTGTCGGGCACCCGCACGATCACCTCGATCTCGCGGCCTTTGAACACCATCAGCAGGGTTTGCAGCCGCTCCAGATCAATGGCGCCATGTTCGCAATCGATGACCACAAAATCAAACCCGGCCCCGGCCACGATGTCGGCCACATGGGGGCTGGGCAGATCGATCCAACAGCCCAGACGGTGCGAGATGCTCATGAACGGGCCCTTTGTGCCAGTTGCGCTGTGCCGCCATCCCACAGGCGTGCCGCTTCTTCAAACAAGATTGCGTGCCGGGCTGCAAGCGCTTCTGGATCGCGCGAATACCCGCCCCCTATGACACCAGTGACGGGGATGGACCGGCTGGCGCACCAACCCAGTACACGGGCCTCGCGGGCGCGCAGCCCGGCGAGGCTTACGGACAGGCGGCCAAGGCGATCCTCGCTATGGGGATCGACCCCTGCGTTGAAGAACACCAGATCCGGCCATGGGGGCGACAGACTGGCCAGCAGGCCGTCCACCGCCCCAAGATAGGCCGCGTCTTGGGTGCCATCGGGCAAGGGCACATCGAGGTCAGAGGCCGCTTTGTGCGTAGGATAATTGTTCGCCGCATGGACGGACATTGTGCGCACCCGAGGGTCAGCCGAAAATATCTTGGCTGTGCCATCGCCCTGGTGGACATCAAGATCGAAGATCCAGATCTGGCGCACCTGCCCCTCGTCCAACAGGGTTTGGGCCGCAACTGCCACATCGTTGAACACGCAGAACCCAGCACCACCCAGGGGCCCTGCATGGTGAGAGCCACCGGCCATGTTCAGCCCCACCCCCCCGTCGAGCGCCAGGCGCGCGGCCAGCGTGGTGCCCGAGGCGGACAGCTGCGCGCGCCGCGCCACTTCGGGCGTGTCCGGCAGGCCGATCTCGCGCGTCTCGGCCGCATGACAGGTTTGGGTCAACACCCGCTCCACATACTCCAGCGCGTGGACCCGGGCGAGCATGCGCGCGGGTGCGGGCGACGGCGCTAGGTAGCCGCCGACCTGGGGCAGCAGCCCCCGGCGTTGCAAGGTTGCGCGCAGGTAGCCGTATTTCGACATGGGAAAGCGGTGCCCCGCCTTCAGCGGGGCCATATAGTCGGGATGATAAACAATCGGCAGAGGCATGGGACGCCAACTAGCACGCTGGGGCGCACTGGGCACCCCAGTGCTCGGGGCCAGGTGTTCGCGATGCCTCAAGCCGGCGTTTTGAGACCCGCGCGGCTTAGTACCCGCCGCCGCCGTCTTCGCTGTCGCTGCCTCGGGCGTCTGACAGGGCAGCCCGGATCGCCCGTGCACAGGCCGCCATGATCTGCGCATCACTCAGGCTTGGCCGGCCGGTGCCGGTCCCGACCCCGCCATTGCCGGACCGGACACCGCAATTCACAGTGCTGCCCGCAACGATGACGGTGTATTCTGTCCATCCATCGATGGGCGCACCGCCATTGTTGAGGGTAAAGTCCTGGGCACTGATGTCATAGGTCACACCATCCACATCCACGCTGAAACCGGTGGGAACCTTGCCGCCATCGGCCATCACACACGCCACCAACCCCAAACACAGGGTGGCCGCCAAAACAAAATGTCTCATCATAAAAGCTCTTTCAAACGCAGCGCATACGACCGCTGCACACCTGGTGATAGCCCGGCCCCACCCGGCGCCGCCAGATTGCAGGTCGCCCTTTACGGGGTTTTCACGGGCGGCTTGCCACCCCGGCGCCTCTTAGGCGCTGTCGATTTGGTCCAGGGCGCGCCCGATGACCCGCGCGGCATCGGCCCGAGCGCGCGTCACCACATCGTTCAGATCCGCCCCATCCCCAAGACCCGCAACCCGGCGCAAAAGCGCTTGCGCCCCGGCGCCTAGGCTTGCGACCTCAAGTCCCGCCTCGCCCACCAAACGGGCCGCAAGATCCAACGCAGACAGAGTCGCGCGCGCCTGGGCCAGGGCAGTGCGCCCCTCAGCCCCAACCCATGTATCGCCCGCAGCACAGAGCAATACCCCCGGATGGGGTGACGCGGGCGCGCCTGCGTGCAACGCCAGGGCCTGGGCCATCAAGTCGATGTCGAGCAAGCCCCCTTCCCCGGATTTCAACGCCCACACGCCCTGTGCGCCCTTCTCGCGCATCAGCCGGGCGCGCATGTCCCGGACCTCCTGCGCCAACGCTGCGCGCGGGCGTGGCTGGCTGAGGGTCTGTGCAATCCCCTCCTCCACCCGGCGGCGCAAAGGCGCAGGCCCTGCGATCACCCGCGCCCGGGTCAGGGCCAGATGTTCCCACGTCCAGGCTTGGGTCGCCTGATAGTCCAAAAATCCCGCAAGCGTGACCGCCACCGGCCCTTTGCGGCCCGAGGGGCGCAAGCGCATATCCGTCTGATACAGCGCACCTTTCGCCGTGGGTGCTGTCATAGCGGCAATCACCGCCTGGGTGAGACGGGCAAAATAGGTGTTCGCCGGCAGGGGGCGGGCCCCGTCCGAGACCGCTTGGGGCGGCGTGTCATAGACCACAATCAGATCGAGATCCGAGGCCCCCGTCATCTCGCGCGAGCCGAGCCTGCCCATGGCGATCAGCCCCAGCGAGGCGCCAGGCACCTGCCCATGACGCCCGGCGAACATCTGCGTCACATGGGGAAGCAGGGCCGCCAAGCTCGCCTCGGCCAGATTGCTATAGGCCTCCATCGCTTGGGGCGCATCCACAAGCCCCCGCAGCAGGTGCACACCGATGCGAAAGTGCTGTTCTTTTTGCCAAACGCGGGCGGCATCGAGCTTCGCCTCATAGTCCCCGGCCTCGGACAGCACCGCCCCCAAAGCAGCGCCATAGGCCGTACAGCCCGGCAAAGGGGCGAAGAACGCACCGCTCAGCACCGCATCGAAAACACCCGCATTGCGCCCAAGATAGGATGCAAGCGCAGGCGCGGTCGCACAGATATCGCATAACAGATCCAAAAGCTGCGGATTGGCCTCGAAAAGCGCGAAAACCTGGACACCGGCAGGAAGCCCCCGCAGGAACCCGTCGAACTGCATCAGCGCATCATCGGGATCCTGCCCCAGGGCCAAAGCCTGCGCCAGGCGAGGTATCAGGGCTGCAAACAACTCTCGCGCCCGGGCGGAGCGGAAGGCGGGCAAACCCTCCCACGCGGTTGCCAGCCGCGCGGCCTTGGCTGGGTCCGCAAACCCGTCCCATGCCGCAGGGGGTGCTTGGACTGTGCCCCGATCAAAAAACGCATCCGTAAGGGCCGCAACCTGGTCAAAGCGCGCTTGCAACTCTGCGCGCAGCGCCGCACCTGACGGGCGCGCCAGAAAGGCGGCAAGCCGCTCAAACCCCTCTGGTGTGTTGGGCAGATCGTGGGTTTGGGCGTTTTCGAACATCTGCAAGCGATGCTCCACATGGCGGTGGGCCCGGTAGGCGGCCCGCAATGCATCGCGCACCGGTGGCTCCACCCACCCTTTGTCGGTCAGCGTCTCCAAGCTAGGCACCGTCGCGCGCGCGCGCAGATCGCTGTCGCGTCCACCATAAATCAACTGTCTGGTCTGGGTGAAAAATTCGATCTCGCGAATGCCCCCCCTGCCCAGCTTGACGTTATAGCCTTCCAAAGGCTGGACGCCCCCCAATTCACGGTGGGCCCAGATCCGCCCGCGCATGTCATGGGCATCCTGAATGGCGGCGAAATCCAGGTGTTTGCGCCACACGAACGGGGCCAGCGTGCCCAAAAACGCCTCGCCCGCCCGCAGATCGCCGGCCACAACGCGTGCCTTGATCCAGGCGGCCCGCTCCCAGGTGCGACCTAAGCTCTCGTAATACCGCTCCGCCGCACCCATGGCCTGGCACACCGGTGTGACGGACGGGTCCGGGCGCAGCCGCAGATCGGTGCGAAAGACATGGCCCTGGTCGGTCTGGTCCGACAAAAGCTTACACAGGGTTTGGGTGACCTTGATCAACACCGCACGCGCGGCCATCCGGTCCGCGGGCTCATAAGCCATCTCATCAAAAAGCACGATCAGGTCGATGTCGGACGAATAGTTCAGCTCGTCCGCGCCAAGCTTGCCCATCGCAAAAACCGCAAGCCCGCCGTAAGGCGCATCTGTTGCAGGCAAGGCTCGGCGCGCCATCACCTGCGCAAAGGCCAAGTCCAGGGCCAGAACGATCGCCTCTCGGGCAAAGGCGCTAAGCGCGGCCGTGCAGGTCTCCAACGACCATGCGCCGCTCACCTCGGCCAAGGCAATGGTCAGGGCCGCGCGCGCTTTGGCCTGGCGCAACCCGGCACCATCCGCCGCCAACCCGGTCCAAACCCCCTCCAGCGGGGCCTCCTTGCCCAGGGCGGTGTGCAGCCATGCAGCCTCACGCGCGATAAGGGCCGCCAGATAGTTCGAACAACCTGCCGCGCCCTCCAACACAGCCTGCGCGGTGATCGAGATGTCCCCAAACGGCTCAGCGACATCGCGCCCGCGGGCGCGGTCAAAGGCCCTGGGGACCTCGGGCGCGTGATCCAAAAACCCCATCGCGCGCGCAGGCCCGGCTCAGCGGCCCTGGTATTTCGCGGGACGCTTTTCGAGGAACGCGGTCACCCCTTCAAGGAAATCACGGGTCTTGCCCGCCTCTCCCTGCAACTGAGCCTCCAGGGACAACTGATCGTCCAGCGTGTTCTCAAAGCTCGCCCGCAGCGCCGCTTTGATGTGGCGATAGGCCTGGGTGGGGCCTTGGGCCAGTTGCAACGCCCGCGCCTGAACCTCTTGGGCAAACCGCTCGTCGGGCACAGCGGCCCAGATCATGCCCCATTGGTCGGCCTGATCCGCGGTGATCTTATCCGCAAACAAAGCCGCACCCATCGCTTTGGCAAGCCCCATCTGCCGGGGCAAATAATAGGTCCCACCGGCATCCGGGATCAGGCCGATGCGCGCAAACGCTTGGATAAAGACGGCTGAGCGTGCGGCGATCACCACATCCGCGGCAAGCGCCAGATTGGCCCCTGCCCCCGCTGCCGGCCCGTTCACGGCCGAGATAGTTGGGATCGTGCAGCCATAAATGGCCTTGAGCATCGGCTCATATTCCTCACGCAACGTCCGCTCCAAATCCAGATCGGACGCGCGCCCGCCATCCCCCAGATCCTGGCCCGAGCAGAAGCCGCGCCCTGCCCCCGTCATCACCAAAACTCGCGCCTCGCCTTGCGCGCGCACCACCGCATGGTGGATTTCGCGCCGCATCTGGGCGTTCAACCCGTTCATCACATCAGGTCGGTTGAAGGTCAGTGTCGCCACATCCTCGGCAACGCTGTAGGTGATGGCTTGGTAATCCATGTAAGTGCACCCTCTCTTTGCCGCTACCTAAGCACAGGCTGCCAAAATCCCAAGCCAAAACGTGGCGTCACACAGGGCCCCTTCAGTTTTGCGCAAATATCCTGGGGTCTGGGGCAACGCCCCAGGGGCGGCGGATCAATCCTTTGGTGTATCTTTGAGAAGTGCGGCCAGCCGCGCCGCCTCTTGCGCGCTCAACGCCTCCCCCTCGGACAGGGATGCGCGGCGGCGGATAAAGCTATAGGACACAGCGCCCCCCACCAGCAAAAAGGCTAAGGGCGCCATCCAAAGTGCGGCATTGCCCCACCCGAAGGTAGGCTTGAACAGCACATACTCGCCATAGCGTGCGACCACGAACTCAAAGACCTCGCTGTCCGTGTCGCCCGCCATCAGCCGCTCGCGCACCACCAAGCGCAGGTCCCGCGACACCCCCGCATTGCTTTCGTCGATGTTTTCGGATTGGCAGATCGGGCAGCGCAGATCGCGCGAAATTTCGCGCGCGCGCGCCTCCAGCGCGGGATCGTCCAGCACCTCGTCCGGCTGCACGCCCATCGCCTGGCCCGCGATCAGCACCAAAGCAAGGGCCAGACGCTTCATATCGCGGGCCCTTTCATTCCGCGGGCACGGGGGCCACACGTCTACGCGCCGGCGCGCCCACCCTATAGCGAAGATCCGTCAGGCTCATCAGCCCGCCCAAGGTCATGATGATCGACCCGATCCACAGCCAGTTGGCATAGGGTTTGACATAGGTGCGCACGGCCCAGCCACCGCCGGGTTGCCGATCACCGATGGTTACATAAAGGTCGCGCGTCACCCCGCGATCGATACCCGCCTCGGTCGTGGGCATGCGCTGCACCGGATAGAACCGTTTTTCAGGCGTCATCTCGGCCACCAGGCGCGTACCATCCAAAAGCGAGAAGAACGCCATTTCGGAGACATAGTTCGGCCCCTCCACCTGG
>JBCBNR010000096.1:0-9003 GCA_039821665.1 Pseudomonadota bacterium | reverse complement strand
CATGGACAGCGAGGTATACATGTCCCGAGCAATGCCCGAGCGTTCCAACAGGGTGGCCATCAGGATAAAGAGCGGCACCGAGATCAGAACATAATCGGTCGTCAGCCCGTACATGCGCTGTTGCAGGATGTTCAAGGGTCCGGTTCCAAACGACCGGAACAAAAGATCAGGGCCAAAGCGCATCCACATCACTACGACCGCAAGGAACGCGGACGCAAAGCCCAGCGGCATCCCAATGGCCAACAGCGCAAGCATCCCGATCAGCAAGACCAGGGAGATGGTGCCAATATCGTAGGTCTGGCATAGAAACTCGGGCAGAAACTCGCACATCTTAGGTTATTCCTTGCCCGCTTGGGCGCGTTTGATCTCTTCAATGGCGATGTCGACCTCGTCCGTGGGGTCGTGGCTTTCCGGCTCTTTGTTCCAATCCATGATAAGGTTAGAGATCGCCTGAAGCGTCACAAACACCAGCGTGATCAGGATCAGCGGCTTCATCGTGGCCGGGATCGGCGGATCCCAGGCGGTGCCGAACTTCTCCCAACGCATGAACTTGTCGCGGGCTTCGCCATAGCTGCCCCAGATCACCGCAAAGCAAAACACGGTGATGCAAAAGACCGACAGGATGTCAAAGGTGCGGCGCAACCAGCGCGGGCAGATGTCGTAGAGAATGAAAATGCGGATGTGGCTGCGCTGCTGCATGGCATAAAGCCCGGCAAACAGGTAGATCATGCCACCCATCCACAGGCTCGCCTCGTTCACCCATAGGGTTGGGCTCTCGAAAACGTAGCGCATAACAACTTCGAAAAACATGATCGCAACAATGACCGCTGGCAAAAACATCGCCACGCGGCTGAAAGACCATGTGATCAGGTCAACGGGACCCGTACGTTCGTGCTCGACCATTGCAGACGCCCTTTGGAGGTTGAACTCCGGCGGGGCTTGGGGAAGCCCCGCCGGTTACACACTCACACACTACAACCGATTACTCGGACACAAGGCCAAGCTGGTCGAGATAGGCCAGGTGTGCCTCCACCAGGGCTTCCGCCTCGGGGGTGTCGGCAAACTCGGGCCATGTGGCTTGGGCTGCGTCGCGGAACTTCTGCAGCTCGTCTGCTGGCCACTCATGTAGGGTGACACCGGCTGCGCGCAACTCTGCCGCGGCTTCTGCATTTTTCTTCTCAAACGTCAGGGCGGTGCGCAGGGCCAGGGCTTCCATGGCCACGGTCATGATGCGGCGGTGCGCATCGGGCATCGCATCCCACACGGCCTTGTTGCAGGCCAGGTGATCCGACGGCATGGAGTGGAAGCCGGGGAAGTTGGCGTGCTTGACCAGGTCATAAAGGCCAAGGCCCACATTGTTGGCCAGGCCAGAGGCGTCGGCGCCATCGATGATGCCGGTTTCAAGCGCGGTAAAGATCTCGGTGAAATCCATCACGATGGGCTTAGCGCCCAGCTTTTCGAAGATCTTGGTTTCCATCCCCGGAGGCGAGCGGAATTTCCAATCTTTGAAGTCTTCGACACCGCGGATCGGCTTGGACGAGGCAAAGCTTTCCTGGCCGTAGACCCACCAGCCCACAAGCTCCATGCCATATTTGTTGTACAGCGGCTTGGCGGCTTCCAGACCACCGCCGAAATACAGCCAGCTGAGCTGCTGGTAAGGGGTGGAGTACCCGCCCATGATGTCGCCCACAAACTGGAAGGCAGAGTTTTTACCGGTCTGGTAACCACCACCAGTCATATCGCAATCCAGGATGCCGGTTGCGGCTGCGTCGAATGTTTCCACCGATTTGACGACGGAAGACGAGTAGAACATCTCCACCTCGATGCCGCCGCCGGACATGGTTTGGATGTCTTCCATATATTGCGCGGCCAGCTTGCCCGAAACGGTCTCAGGCGCGTAGTGGGTTTGAATGCGCAACTTGGTGACTGCGTGACCATCGGCAAGGGCGGCACCTGCACCCACAGCAGCAATGGCGACCGCGGCTGCGGCCCGTTTGATGAGATTCATAAGCGTCCTCCCAGACATGTAAATGCGCCGCGGCTTGTCACTGCCACTTTCGAAAGCGCTAACACCACGCTATGCCTCACGCGAACGGGCGGCAAGCCCTTTGTTCTGTCAACCAAGGGGGAAAAGGCTATGGCTACGGGTTTGCTGTTGATCGGCGGTGCAACAGACGAGATGATGGAGCGCCTGGAGGCGAAGTTCGAGATCCACCGGATGAGCGAGATTGGCGACCCGGAGGGGTGGCTGAGCGGCCCAGGCGCTGGGGTCGAATACGTGGCCACCAACGGCCATGATGGCGTGCCCGATGCGGTCATGGACGGGTTGGCGCATCTCAAAGCGGTCAGTTGCTATGGTGTGGGATATGACGCGATTGATTGCACGCGGGCGGCCGCGCGCGAGGTGGTGGTGACCCATACCCCCAATGTGCTGAACGACGAGGTGGCGACAACTGCGGTGATGCTGATGCTCGCCTGTTATCGCAATCTGATCACCGATGACGCCTATGTGCGCGCAGGGCGCTGGCAGGCCGAGGGCAATGCGCCGCTAAGCCGCACTGCGGATGGGCGCACCGTAGGCATTTTGGGCTTGGGTCGGATCGGCCAGGCCATCGCGGCCAAGCTGGCCGCGTTCGATGCGACCGTGGTCTACCATTCACGCAGCCCCAAGGAGGTGGATCTGACCTATTACGGTGATCTGGTGGAGATGGCGCGCGCCGTGGATGTGTTGATCTGCATCACACCCGGTGGTGCGGGCACAAAGCATCTGGTCTCGGCAGAGGTGATCGACGCGCTAGGGCCTGAGGGGATGCTGATCAATGTCAGTCGCGGCTCGGTCGTGGATGAGACAGCGTTGGTGGCCGCCTTGCAAGACGGCCGCTTGGGCTGGGCGGGGCTCGATGTGTTCGAGGCTGAACCGGTGGTGCCCGATGCGTTGAAGACGATGCCCAATGTAGTGCTGACCCCCCATGTCGGCTCGGCCACGCAAGAAACACGGGCGGCGATGGGGGCGCTGGTGGTGGACAACCTGCTGGCCCATTTGGAGGATGGCACGGTGATCAGCCCCGTGCCCGAATGTGCAAGCTATGCCAAATTGAGGGCGTAGAGGCGGGGGCGCTGCCCCCCGCGCGTGCCGCGCGTCCCCCGGGATATTTTTGCAAAAATGAAGGGGGGCGGGCTATCCGGTGCGGCACCAACAGGTGCTGAGGTGGTCGTCTACAAGGCCGGTGGCTTGCATATAGGCATAGAGGATCGTGGAGCCGACAAAGGTCATGCCGCTGGCCTTGAGGTCCTTGGAGAGCGCGTCGCTGATCGCGGTTGTAACCGGCACCTGGTCGAATTGGTCCCAATGGTTGACGATCGGCGTGCCATCCACAAAGCGCCACAGGTAAGCGGCAAAGCTGCCATACCGCTCTTGCAGGGCCAAGAAGGCTTGGGCGTTTTTGCGGGTAGCGTAGATTTTGAGCCGATTGCGGATGATCGCGGGGTTGTCCCGAGCCTGCTCTAACGCGGTATCGGTCATGGCAGCGACCTTGACCGGATCAAACCCATGGAATTGCGCGCGGTAGCCCGCGCGCTTTTTCAGCACAGTTTCCCAGTTCAGGCCTGCTTGCGCGCCTTCCAGGATCAACATCTCGAACAGCGCGCGGTCGTCCCATTGGGGCACGCCCCATTCGGTGTCGTGGTAATGGGCATAAAGGTCCTGCCCGGGCTTGCCACCAAAGCAGCGGCGTTTTCCGTCGGGTGACAGGGGCAAGGTCATAGATGCCCCTTCCGTCTGGCCGCGCGCCACCGGGACAGGGTTTTGTTGGTCAACGCACCGATGAGGATCGCATAGGCGCTGAGATAGAACCACACCAACAACACCGCGATGGCCCCCAAGGAGCCATAGAGTTTGGCATAGGATTGGAACGTGCTGAGATAGGTGGCAAAGCCTTGGGAGACGAGCACCCAAAGGATGACCGCCAGCACAGCGCCGGGGCTGATCCAGGCGGGGCGATCCCGCTTGTGGACCATGCCATAGCGATAGAGCACGCTCAGTCCAAACAGGATCACGCCGACAGGGACGGCCCAGCGCAGCACAAGAACGACAGGATCCAAGCTTAGATCCGCCGCGAGGGTTTTGAGCAGCGCAGGCAAGATCACCATCAAGCCCAAGGTGCAAAGTGCGGCGAGGATCAGCACCAAGGTAAAGCCTATGGACATCAGTTGGTGCAGCAAAAACCCATCCGTGCGCGGCACGCCTGAAATTCCCGCCAAGCCGGACAGCAGGGCCGACATGCCTGCGCGCGCCGCAAACAGTGCCAGTCCGAAGGACAGAGCCGTTGCGATCGAAAGATCCCGCTCCGGCGCGGCGGCCAGGGCTGTCAGCTGCGTCTCGATGATGCCAAACGCCTCTGCCGGAGCGATGGCGGCCACGCCTGCCAGCACGCTTTCCAGCCGCGTCGGGTCAGCGAAGAGGCCCCAGAGCGCCACCAACGCGGCCAAGGTCGGCACAAGGGACAGGAACGCAAAGAACGCAACACCTGCCGCGGGTAGGTTCAACCGCCCAACCGCGCCCAAGGCGTCACCGGCCTGTTGAAGCGTTTTTTGAACCATAAGTGAGCCTGTCAGCATGCGCGCGTCATATCGGGGTTTGTTGGCATAGGCCATGGGTTGGACTATATCTCGCCCCAGGCGCCGTGTTTTTGGGTGTCACCGTAGTGTCACGGCTCAAGCGTAGGTGAGCGCAACTTTGACCCCATGGGCGGACCAGGCTTGAGATATCGTACGCTTTTCTTATCGGATATTCACTTGGGCACGCGCGGGTGCCAGGCGACTTTGCTCTTGGATTTCCTCGACCATCACGATGCGGACACGCTCTATCTTGTGGGAGATATCTTTGATGGTTGGCGGCTTAGCCGGAACTGGCATTGGCCACAAAGACACAATGACGTTGTGACCAAATTTTTGGATATGGCGCGCGACGGCACCCGGATTTTCTATATCCCTGGCAACCATGACGAGATCATGCGGCGCTATCTGGGCACCCATTTTGGCGGGATCGAAGTGATGGAAAGCGCCGAGTTCACGGCGGCCAATGACAAGCGGTATCTGGTCATCCATGGGGATCAGTTCGACAATGTTGTGATGAACGCAAAATGGTTGGCCTATCTGGGGGACAGCGCGTATGTCACGCTGCTTTGGATGAACACCTGGATCAACAAGCTGCGTTGGTTGTGGGGTGGGCAATACTGGTCACTGTCGAAATGGGCCAAGCGTCAGGTCAAACAGGCGGTCAACTTCATCTCGGCCTATGAGGATGTTTTGACCGGCGAGGCCAAGCGCGGGGGCTATGACGGTGTGGTGTGTGGGCACATCCACTCGGCAGCACTGCACCCAATCGGGGCAGTCGAATATGTGAACACAGGCGATTGGGTGGAAAGCTGCACAGCGGTGGTGGAGCGCGAGGATGGCTCGCTTCACCTTATCGACTGGGCCAGCAGCAAGCGGCGGCGCAATATGGTCAAAGCCCGCAGCAGCCGAAAGAAAGGTGGGGCCGACCAGGACCCCAAAGCAGCGAACTGGGACACCGCGGAGCAGACCAACACCAAATCGATGGAGACACAGGCATGAACACCCTCACCTCAACCCGTGATCAGTTGGGCGATGCTGTGCACCAAAACACCGCACTCAGCCGAGAGGGCGCGTTGGAGCGGGGGTTTTCCGCGATGTTCCAGGGCTTGGTCTACGCGCAGATTTGGGAAGATCCGGTCGCGGACATGGACGCGCTTGCCCTGCAAAAGGATGACGCGGTGTTCTGCATCTCCTCTGGCGGGTGCAACGCCATGTCGTACCTTACGACACAGCCGAGGGCCGTGACGGTGGTGGACCTGTCGCCTGCCCATGTGGCGCTTTTGCGCCTGAAGGTGACCGCAGCGCAGCGGCTGGAGCATAAGGCCTTTTTCGATTTCTTCGGTCGTGCGAACCTTGCGCGCAATCTCAAGGTCTATGACGCCCAACTGGCCCCCCATCTTGATGACAGCACCTTACAATACTGGGAGGGGCGGCCCAGGGGCCACCGGCGCATCGCAATGTTCGAGCGCGGGTTCTACCGGCACGGGGCTTTGGGGCGGTTTATCGGCGCGGTGCACATGGTGTCCCGACTGGGTGGGGTGAACTACAAGCCATTCCTGGCCTGCACCACCTTGGAACAACAGCAAGCCTTCTATCGCCGCGAGGTCGAGCCGCTGTTTGATATGGCGCTTGTGCGCTTCCTGTCGCGCCGGCGGGCGTCTCTCTTCGGGCTTGGCATCCCGCCTGCACAATACGAGAAACTGGCAGCCGATGGCGAGGGCGAGGTGCTGCGCGTCCTCAAAGAGCGTGTGCGCAAGCTGATGTGCGATTTCCCCATTTCCGAGAATTACTTCGCCTGGCAGGCCACGACCCGGGGCTATGCGCCGGACGGTGCGCCGGTGCCCCCCTATCTGGAGGCTGCGAACTTCGACACGGTCAAGGCGCATGCGGGTGCGATCACGGTGCACAACCGCTCGATGACCGATCAATTGGCCAGGATGGAGGCGGACAGCCAGAACGGCTATGTCCTGCTGGACGCCCAAGATTGGATGACGGATGCGCAATTGACCGCCCTTTGGTCCGAGATTACGCGCACCGCGTCGCATCGGGCGACGGTCGTCTTCCGCACCGGTGGGGCCGAGGATATTTTGCCGGGCCGGGTGGATCCCACGATCCTGGACCAATGGTCCTATGACGCGCAGGCCTCTCATAAAGCGTTCGTCAATGACCGGTCCGCCATTTACGGCGCGGTCCATGTGTACCGGCGCCGGGCGTGAGCGAGACCAGCGGCGCCCATGCACGGCTGATGGATGGCATCTATCGGCGCCAGAGGCTGATCTACGACGCGACGCGCAAGTATTTCTTGTTTGGGCGCGATCACCTTATCGAGCATCTGTCACCCGCCCCGGGCATGTCGGTACTGGAAGTGGCCTGTGGCACGGGGCGCAACCTAGATCTGATCGGCAGGCGCTATCCGGACGCACGCCTTTACGGCTTTGATATCTCGTCGGAGATGTTGATCTCGGCCCGCGCGAAGCTGGGCGAGCGGGCAGAATTGGCGCAAGGGGACGCGACCGATTTCGCCCCTGGCGAGATGTTTAGCGTGGGCGGCTTTGACCGGATCGTGCTGAGCTATGGGATTTCGATGATCCCAGATTGGCAAGCCGCGATCACTGAGGCCGTACGGCACCTCAGCCCGGAGGGCGCGCTTTATATCGTGGACTTTGGCGATCAGGCCCGCCTGCCAGGATGGTTCAAATCCGGGCTGCGCGCGTGGCTCGCAAAATTCCATGTCAGCCCGCGCGACAGCTTGGACACGTTTCTGTCTGACCAGGGTTGGAAGGTGGAACGTACGCTGCTTTACCGAGGCTATGCCGTGTTCGCGGTGATCCAACGCTAAGGTTTGTGCAGCAAGGGGCCCTCGCACGGCCCGACAAGGTGGGTCCCACCAGGTTGATTGACCCCTGACCCTAACCGAGACGCTGAATGGGATTCCTTCCCGGTTTTTGCATCTGCACCTATCCCAATGAACTGTACAACCCCCTGAAAAAAGGCGCTTTTGCGGCTTTTTTAGGCAGTCAGTTTGTTGACTTGTCAGCGAGTTGAGGCGACTGTCTTGCAGCGTGGTTTTGCGCAACTTTAACGATCAAGGGGCATATAAGTGTTTAAAACAATGGTCGCGGCAGCCTTTGCCGCAACAATGATGGTGGGCGCAGCACAAGCTGCGACGCAACAACAAGACGCATCCGATTTTTTCTTTGATGAGTCGTCCTTCTTGGAGTTCGATCAGTTCGACGTATCTGACGGATTTCTGACCCAGGTCGACGTGACCGTCAGCGCCTTGGGTGAAGATAACGACCGCGTTGAGGGCTTTGGAGACTTTGGCGCAGTGGCGACCGCCTCATCGGGGATCGTTGCCACTGTCTTTTCCACTGAAATTCTGAACGTGACGGTCACGAACACAGATGGCTGCGCGGGGAATGGTTGTGTTGCCAGAGCAAATGCGACTTTCACTGAATCTGGATCTGCAACCTTCACCGACGCATCGGCTCTGCTCCCCTTTCTCGGGTCAGGGACGTTCCAGCTTTCGATCGATGCCATCGGCGAGTTTGTGACGGTGGATGCAGAGGTTATTTACACGTTCGTGCCGAGCAATACGACACCTGTGCCTTTGCCCGCGGGTCTTGGCCTGTTGCTGCCCGCCTTGGGCGGTCTTGCCCTGGTGGCGCGCCGCCGCAAAGCGGCCTAATGGATGTGAGGTTGGCCCAACGGGGCCAGCCTCAAAACCCGCCGCCGGGTTGACCGGGCCACCACTGGGTGCCCGCCAGCGGCACCTGCGCCATGGCTGCGGCCTCCACCGTCAGGGCGCACAGATCCTCAGGCTCTAGATTGTTGACGTGGCTTTTCCCACACGCGCGCGCGAGCGTCTGCGCCTCTAGCGTCATGACCTTCAGATAATTCGCCAGCCGCCGCCCCCCTTCGATGGGATCAAGCCGGTTGGTCAGCTCTGGGTTCTGGGTAGAGATACCGGCCGGATCATTGCCTTCATGCCAGTCATCATAGGCCCCTGCGGTGGTGCCAAGGGCCTGATACTCCGCCTCCCATTTGGGATCATTGTCACCGATGGCGATCATGGCCGCGGTCCCAATGCTGACCGCATCCGCGCCCAGGGCCAGCGCCTTAGCCACATCCGCGCCCGTGCGGATGCCGCCCGAGACCACCAGTTGCACCTCCCGGTGCACACCCAGATCTTGCAGCGCTTTGACCGCCGGGCGAATACAGGCCAGCGTCGGTTGGCCCACATGCTCGATGAACACATCTTGCGTGGCTGCCGTGCCCCCTTGCATCCCATCCAGCACGATCACATCCGCACCCGCCTTGACCGACAGGGCCGTGTCGTAATAGGGGCGCGCGCCCCCCACCTTGATGTAGATGGGCCCGCGCCAG
>JBCBNR010000095.1:0-9008 GCA_039821665.1 Pseudomonadota bacterium | reverse complement strand
GAAAAAGGGCGGCCTCGCCAATTTGGCTCGGTCGCTGGCGGCGGGCGCTATGACGATCTGGTCAAGCGCTTTACCGGTCAGGAAGTGCCCGCCACCGGTGTGTCCATCGGTGTGGACCGCCTGCTTGCCGCCTTGCGCGAAACCGGGCGGGCAGGCGGTACCAGCGCAGGCCCGGTGCTGGTGACCGTGATGGATCGGGACCGCATGGCCGATTACCAGGCCATGGTGGCAGAGCTGCGCAATGCGGGCCTGCGCGCCGAGGTTTACCTGGGCAACCCCAAGAATTTCGGCAACCAGCTGAAATACGCAGACCGGCGCGACAGCCCCGTGGCAGTCATCGAAGGGGCGGAGGAAAAGGCGGCTGGCAAGGTGCAGATCAAGGACCTTGCCCTGGGCAAACGCCTGGCTGCCAACATCACAACCCATGAAGAATGGTCCGCCCAGCCTGCCCAGTTGGAGGTGGCGCGAGACGACCTTGTGGCCCAGGTGCGCGCGATGATCGAGTGGGCCAATTCGGATTAGGCGATGATCGAGCGGGCTTATGTAACCGGCGCGCGCGCGGGCCAGGGTCTTTCGGACCTCAATGCCCTGGTGGCGCGCCTGTCCCAGCGCTTTGTTTCCGCGGGCGCCGAGGCGGTGGAACCGCCAAGCCTTTTGCCCGCCGCCACGCTTTTGGATATCTATGGCGAGGATATCCGGGGCCGCGCCTACATCACCCGTGACAGCGCGGGCGAGCAGGTGCTGCGCCCCGATTTTACCGTGCCTCTGGTGGAATGGTATCTGCGCCAAGGCGGCGCGCCGTCGCCCGCCCGCTATGCCTATGCAGGCCCGGTCTGGCGTCAGCAATCGGGTGATGCGGCCAAGCGCGAGCAGTTGCAAGCGGGGTTCGAGTTTTTCGGCGACGCCCGGGTAGAGGCAGCGGATGCCCAAGCCTTTGCCCTTGTGTGCGACAGCGTCGGCCTTGGCCCGGGTGCTGCGCTGCGCGGGTCAGATGGGTTGCAGCTTGTGACCGGCGATCTGGGCCTGATCCTCGCCGCCGTGGATGGTTTGGAGACGAGTGCCGCGCGCCGGGCCGCCCTGCGCCGCCATGTCTGGCGGCCTGGGCGGTTCCAGCGGTTGCTGGACCAATACGGGCCGGGCCACGGCGCCTGGGTGGCGGCGCGCAAGACCCATGGGCCGCGCACAGCCATTGGCGTACGCAGCGCCGGTGATGTCGAGGACCGCCTTGCGCTGTTGGAGGAGGAAGCCGCGACCCCGCCGCTTGCGCCCGCGCAAACCGGCGCGCTGTTGGACGTGCTGAACTTGGGCGGTTCCTTGCGGGATGCAGCGGTCGAGCTGCCCCGGCTGAGCGCCGATCTGCCCGGTCTCGCGCCTGCATCTGCGCGGTTCGAGGCGCGGCTTGATGCCTTGGCCGAGGCGGGGTTCGACCCCAGTGCCATCCCGTTCGAAGGCACCTATGGGCGCACGTCGTTGGAGTATTATGACGGGTTTGTCTTTGGCGTAGTGGCCCCTGCGCGCCCCGATCTGCCGGTCCTGGCAAGTGGTGGACGCTATGATCGCTTGCTTGCGGCTTTGGGACAGGCGGGCCGCGCCGTGGGCGGCAGTGTGCGGCCCGAGGCGTTGCTGTCCTGGGGGCGCGGATGATCAAGCTTGGCATCCCCTCCAAAGGCCGCTTGCAGGCTGACACCATCGCATGGTTTGCCGAGCGCGGTGTGCACATCACCCTGGCCGGGGCTGGGCGCGAATACGCAGGTGACGTTGACGGGGTCGAGGGGGTGGCCCTGGTTCTGCTGTCCGCAGGCGAGATCCCTCGGGAATTGGCTGCGGGCCGCATTCATCTGGGCGTGACCGGTCAGGATCTGATTGCAGAGCAGCTTGGCCCGCAGCCAACGCAGGTGGCCCAGCTTGCGCCCATGGGTTTTGGCTATGCAGACCTCGTGCTCGCCGTGCCGGCCTTTTGGCGCGATGTTTGGGGGGTCGATGACCTTGATGCGGTGGCCGCCCGTTTGCGCGCGGCCCAGGGGCATCGCCTGCGCATCGCCACCAAGTACCACAACATCGTGCGACGCTATCTTCAGGACCAAGGGGTTGCCGATTATGTTTTGGTCGACAGCCAGGGTGCCACAGAAGGCACGGTGAAAAACGAAACGGCCGAAGCGATTGCCGACATCACCTCCACCGGCGCGACGTTGGAGGCAAATCACCTCAAGATGCTGGACTATGGCCCGATCCTACAAAGCCAAGCCACCTTGTTTGCCGCACGAACAGCCCCGTGGCAGGGGCACGAAGGGGCCTGGCAGACCTTGCGCGACACCTTAGGCGTGCCCCAACTGCCCTGGCTGCAAGGCTAGAGGGGCTGCGCCCGGGCGATTGCGGGCCTTGCCTTTGAGGTGTTGAGCAAGGGCAAGCAGATCGCGCAAATTCCAATGGTTATGGACAGCAGCATGCCGGGTCCTGCCAAGTCCAACACCCTGCCCAACAGGGGGGCGGCCGCGACCTGGCCTGCAGGGATCATAAAGAACGCCGCGGCCACGGCCGCAGCCGGTGCGCTGGGCATGGCCGCGACAGCCTCGATCACAAACATGCCTGTGACCATCACATAGGCCGCGCCAAACACCGCAGCGGCGAGGATCGCAAACACCGGATCAGCCGGCGCGTAGAACATCAGCGCCATGGAGATGGCAAGCGCCACTATCGCGCTGCGATACACCGCAGAGGGCGAGTGCAGCCGCGCAAAGTAACCCGCACTTGCCCCCAAAAGACCCGCAACACCGGTCACCATCCAAAACAAGCTCAGACCCTGGTCCGTCCACCCTGCGGTGTCGCGCAGGATCACCCCGCCAAAGGTCCAAATGGTCACGCTCAGCGCCCCAAGACCGAACGCCGCCACCAGGACCCTGCCCAAGGCAGGCGTCAGCACAATTCCGCGCCCGGCCTGGATCGGTGCGGGCCTGCCCTTTGGGATCGCCAGAAACACCAACAGCGTCAGAACGGCGCTGATCAGGGCAAAGCCGAGGTAAGCCTCTTGCCAGGCCCCTGACATCCAGATCGCAACGGGCCCAGATATCAAAAGGCCACCGGATGACCCGGAATTTACAATGGCCTGGGTGCTGTTTTGGCGCCGGGTCGCAACGCCCGCGCAGATCGCGGCCACAAGGGGGGGCATCGACAGACCGGTGCTCATCCCTGCGATCAACAGGCCAGCGCTTAGCAAAACGGGCTCCACCGCGCAGGCGACCATCACCAGCCCGACGCTGGCCAAAATGCCCGCAGCCCCCGCCACGCTGCGTGCGCCCACAGCGCGCACCAGCCAAGCGGCGGCCAACAGCGCCAAGCACGAGCCGAAAAACACACCGCTGGAGACAAGGCCGGCCTGACTGTCGCTCAGCCCGAGATCCGCCTGCATTTGCGGCAAAAACTGCCCATAGGCAAAGCGGACCAGCCCGTAGGACACACCGATCAGGCCAAAGCCTGTGGCCACCAGGAAGGCCTCGGAACCGGTCCATTTGGCGCTGTAGGCCGCGCTCGCACTCGCATCTGGAAGGGGGGGGGTATTCATACGCATCTACCTTTGTACTGGCGCTGTTGTGCCCGCTTGTGCGGGTCCACGCCTTTGCGCGTAGGTGGCATAGGCCAGGGCCGCCAAGATGTGAGAAAACGCACACGCAGCGCATCGTGGTGGTGGGCCTGTCCTAGCCGCGTTTGGGGCACGCTCGGGCAGGCGGGATCCACCCGTGCTGTCCGGTTCGCAAAGCCAGTCCTTTCAGGCCGCAAAAACCGTGAAATCGCGCGCCAATTCTGCTGCTCAAGGCTGCTGAGTTGGACAGGATGTCCAACAAATCGCTTGCCAAACGGCGCCTTTGGGTCAGACTGGCCTGTATGTAGTTGAGTAACCAAACAAGCGAAATGGGGACGCTTGCTATGGAAGAGCGGTCAAACACCGCCCACGCAGACCCGTTGGCCTGCGCGCGGGCCACGCCGCCGGTCACCGCCCGCGAGGTGTCGGAACACCTGTTGCATCGCACGGGTGAGGCCATGCTCTCTGGCGATTTCGAGGCTTTTATGGCCTGTTTTCAACTGCCTTTGGAGATCGAGACGTTCACCGGTCGCCGGGTGGTGGAGACCGCAGATGATCTGCGCCAGACCTCTTTGGCGGTGCATGCCTATTATCAGACCAAAGGTGTGACGGAACTGTTTCGCGTTTGCATTGACGCAAGCTTTCGCGACCCTGACACGGTGGTGGCAACCCATATCGCCCGGCCTCTCAAGGGTGACGTTCCGGTTCAAGAGGCGTATCCCGTCCTTTCGATCCTCACCCGCACCGACCATGGGTGGAAAATCGCGCAAAGCCAATATGCGGTGGAGGGTGAGCCGCTTTTGGCCAAGGCGCTGATGGGCAACAGCGCCTAAGGCTGCTCCCCTGCGCGCCAGACACTCTAAAGCACTAAACCCAAAGGCCCGCTGTTCTGGTGCACCGGGACCATCCGGCCCAAACGGGGCGCGCGGGCCAAGGCCCCTTGGCGCAGAACACGCGCGGGATGTGGCCGGCCGTGTTTGCCAACAGACCACGGACACAGCCCTCGCAGCGCTGCATCGCGTCAAAAGACTTGGACGGCGCGCACATTCTTTGAACCCGTTCCACGAACACCGCGTCTGAAAGGCATGCGGGGCCATTCCCGCCCAACCCATCAGATCGGAGTTTTCGTTATGTCTATTCTTTCCCGTACAGCGCGTGTGTCCCTTGTCAGCCTTGGCCTTCTCTCGGCCATACCCGCCCAGGCCGTGATCAACGGCTCGCCCGAGACCTATGGCACCGCAGGTGTCTTTCGCATGGGCGGGGGCTGCTCGTCCGTCGCACTTTCCAAGCGTTGGCTTTTGACGGCCAACCATTGTGTCAGCGCTGCATCGGTCACCAATCCCGGTGTGGTCACGGTGAACCTTGGCAGCGCAGGCACGGCTACGGCCACTAGGGTGGTCCGCCATCCCGAAGGCACCCATGTGCCTGGCGGGCGCTTTGATGTGGCGCTGTTTCGCATCGACCGGGACGTGCCGCGCAGCAGCTTTCCCGCCTTTTCTACCCGTTCGGTCCAGGGCGCGTTGGAGCAGCCGGTGATTTGCATGGGCTATGGTGTTCCGGGCGGTGGGCAATTGCGCTCGGCCACGCTGACGCCCACGCAGGTGGACGCAAACCCCACCCGCGTGCGCATCTTTACCAATTTGCTGGGGCAAAACACCGCCCCTGGCGACAGCGGTGCGCCCTGCTTTACCGATAGCACTTACCGCACCATCGGTCTGCTCAGCTCGGCCTATTCGGGCGATCCCAACAACCCGAGCCACACGCGCCACCATGTGGCCAGCACGTTTGCGGCCTGGGCCACCAAGGTTGTGAACTGGCAGGAAATGCCCGGCCGCGCCGTCGAGATCGCCACCAGCGCAGACGGTGACGTGGTGATCGTGGGCCAATCGAACGCGAGCGCTGATGGCAACAAGCTTTACCGTTGGACTGGCAGCACCTGGGCGCAACTGCCGTTCCAGGGCAAAAAGGTTGCGGTCGAGGATACTGGCCGCGTTTGGACCATCACCACAAATGGTACCATCCGCCGCGCATTGATCCAAGGCTATCAGACCCTGCCGGGCAAAGCTGCCGAGATCGCCATTGGCGGTGGGCAGATCTACATCCTTGGCCGCTCCAGCACTGGGCAAGGGGGGCGGAAGCTTTATCGTTGGACCGGCTCTGCCTGGCAGCAGCGCAACACGCCCAGCGGAGGGGCGGTGGCCTTGGATGTGGACGACCAGGGCAACCCATGGGTGACCACGCCGGACAACCGCATCCAAGCTGGCATTCCCAGCGGCAGCGGCTTGAATTGGGTGGTGACCAAGGGCAAGGCAGTGGATCTGGACATCGCGGGCAAGTCTTGGGTCCTGGGGCAATCGACCCTGGGGGATGGCGGCAAAGGCATCTTTCGCTGGACCGCACAAGCCACGTGGGAGCGGCGCAAGGGTCTGGGGGCCGTGAAGCTTGCCACAGGTGCGGATGGCCGGGCCTGGGTCATCGGGGCGGATCGCCGGATCTATCGCTTCGGGGCGGAATGATCGCCACCTAGGACGCGAGGTAAAGCGACGGGCGCTGCGAACGCGGCGCCCGTTTCCTGCGGTCGGGTCGCGCACAGCGACGCGCGCGCCACCCTTAGGGGCTAGGACAAGGCTGGGGCGCGCATCGCGCAGTCCCTAAATCGGCGAACAGGCTCCGCCGCACCGGTCAGCGCAAACGCCACCGCTTGGCGGTCGGTCAGCGCGCGGACGCTTTGATTGAACTCCAAACCATCCAGCACATTGCCAAAACCGCGATCCTGAACCATCAGGTTGGGCCCCAGCGTTGCGTGCCTGTCGGTGCTGATCGTCAGCGACCGCCCGCCTTCGAAGGCCATGGAAAACACCGGCGCGGGCGCCCATTGGGCATTGGTCAATGCGATCTTCAGCCGATACTCCGGCACCCCGGGATCGTAAACGACGTCTATACGCGCGGCATCGTTCTCGTGGGAGATGGTGCACAAGGGCACCGGCGTGAACGTCCAGCCAAGCGCTTGGTGGGGCAGAAGGGAGAGCACAAAGAGGGTAAAGAGACGCATAGTCCTTAGCTAGCGCCCTAGGACGGCCCAGCAAGCGCCCCTTGGCGAAACCGGGCTTGTGCTATCCGGTGGCTCGGCCCAGGTGGGCGCAGTGCGGGCGCGCATCTTTTGTCGTAGCAGCCCGGCGTTGGGCGGCCCTTGCAGGATCTAGCACAGACCGATCTCGGCGAGGGCGGTTTGCAGGGCAGGCGGTAGGTCTGGCTGGCCGCTCTCGCCCGGGGCCAGATCACTGGGGGCATCGGCACCGTCCAGGTAGCGCCAGCCTTGAAAGGCGCGGCGAGGTTGGGGGCGGGTGCGGCGCATCTGAGGGTCCAGCACAACGGCGCAGCGGCGGATGCCATCTGCGCCGATGCGCTCCTCCAGACCCAGAAGCGGTTGGCGGCACAGAACCACGCCCTTGATCACCCAGTAGATCGATCCGCCGTCCAGCAACTCGGCCTCGCGACGGGGCCACATGCGGGTGGTGTGGGTGACAGTTGGGCCAAAGCCTGCGGCCTGGTTCCGTTGGATCACCGTGCGTTGCCAGGTGAGCAGGCCGCCCACGTCCTCTGTGCCTACGGAAAGCTTTAGGAGATTGAGTTTGCCTGCCATGCCTGTCCCCGATTCTGACCCCTTACGATACCCCATGAGGTAGCTGCGTCCATGGGATACGCAATATCTGTGGATAACTTCGTTGACGCAGAGGCTCTGTGCGCGTAGGTTGGTCAGCCTGTCAGTCAGCTTGAGAGAATCTCCATGGACCGTTCCGCGACCCCTTTTGCAGCGCCGATCTCTCAAACGATTTGGGACATGAAGTATCGCTTCAAATCCCCTGACGGGACCCCCCAAGACGTGCGGGTGGAGGACAGCTGGCGCAGGGTCGCCCGTGCCTTGGCCAGCGTGGAGGCTGAGCCCGACGCCTGGGAAGATCGGTTTTACAGCGCCTTGGAGGATTTCAAGTTCCTGCCCGCAGGCCGCATTCTGGCAGGGGCTGGAACGGAGCGTTCGGTGACGCTGTTCAACTGCTTTGTGATGGGCACGGTGCCCGACAATATGGGTGGGATTTTCGATGGCCTGAAAGAGGCTGCGCTGACCATGCAGCAAGGCGGCGGCATCGGATACGACTTTTCCACCATTCGCCCCAAAGGTGCCGCCGTCAAAGGGGTGGGGGCCGATGCCTCCGGCCCCTTGTCGTTCATGGATGTCTGGGACGCGATGTGCCGCACGATCATGTCAGCGGGCGCACGGCGCGGGGCGATGATGGCAACGCTGCGCTGTGATCACCCGGATGTGGAGGATTTCATCCAGGCCAAACAAGACCCGGCGCGCCTGCGTAACTTCAACCTCAGCGTGCTGATCACCGACCCGTTCATGGAGGCGGTGAAGGCAGATGGGCCATGGGACCTGGTCTTTGACGGCAAAGTCTTTCGCACCATCCAGGCCCGCGCCCTGTGGGATGCGATCATGCAGGCCACCTATGACTATGCCGAGCCCGGGGTGATTTTCATCGACCGGATCAATGCCGCCAACAACCTTTATTATGCCGAGGAGATTGCCGCCACGAACCCTTGCGGCGAGCAGCCGTTGCCCCCCTACGGCGCGTGCCTTCTGGGCTCGATCAACCTCGCGCGCCTGGTGTCCGACCCGTTTGGCGAGGGGGCAGCGCTGGATGAGGCGGCGCTGGAGGACTTGGTCACAACCGCCGTTCGGATGATGGACAATGTGGTGGATGCCTCGCGCTTTCCGCTTCCCCAACAGGAGGCCGAGGCGCGCGCCAAACGGCGTATTGGCCTGGGGGTTACGGGTCTTGCGGATGCGCTGTTGATGGTGGGTTTGCGCTATGGGTCCCAGGAGGCCACGCGTCAGACCGCGCAGTGGTTGGAGCGGATCGCCCGCGCGGCCTATCTGGCCTCTGCGCGCTTGGCGGGCGAAAAAGGCCCGTTCCCGCTGTTTGACGCAGAGAAGTATTTGGCGGGCCAAACCATGGCCGCGATGCCTCAGGACGTGCGCGACGCTGTGGCTGAACATGGTATCCGCAATGCGCTTTTGACCTCCATCGCACCCACGGGCACAATCTCGCTTTACGCGGGCAACGTCTCGTCCGGGATCGAGCCAGTCTTTGCCTACAGCTACACCCGCAAGGTGCTGCAAAAGGACGGCAGTCGGGTCGAAGAAGAGGTGGTGGATTACGCGGTCCAAGTCTGGCGCGACCTCCATGGTGATGCGCCGTTGCCAGATCATTTCGTCAACGCCCAAACCCTGCCGCCCTTGGACCATGTGCGCATGCAAGCGGCGGCCCAGGCCTGGGTGGACAGCTCGATCTCCAAGACCATCAACTGCCCCGAGGACATCTCGTTCGAGGCCTTCAAGGACGTCTATATGGCGGCCTGGGATCAGGGC
>JBCBNR010000094.1:0-9085 GCA_039821665.1 Pseudomonadota bacterium | reverse complement strand
TAGGCCGATCGCCCGCCCAGCATGGCAAGCCCCGCGATGGTGTTGGCCGCCGAGCCGCCTATGTGGGCAAGGTCAAGGATGATCAGCTGGGTGCTATCTTTGCCCATGACTTGCGCGCCCAAGGGGCCGATTTCGACACGCCCCTTGCCCCCAAGGACAGCGAGGCCGAGACGGGCCGCTCGATGATCCTGGTCTCGCCCGATGGCGAGCGGTCGATGAACACGTATCTGGGCTGGTCGGAGTTTCTGGCCGCCTCGGACATCGACGAGGCGCAAATGGCGGATGCCGAATGGATCTATCTGGAAGGCTACCGGTTTGACGGGCCCGACAGTGTTGCAGCCTTCGACAAAGCGATTGCCGCGTGCAAGGGTGCCGGCGGGCAGGTGTCGATCACCCTGTCCGATCCGTTCTGTGTCGAACGGCACCGCGATGCGTTTCTGGGTTTGATCCGCGATCACGTGGATCTGCTGTTTGCCAATGAGCACGAGCTGAAATCGCTCTACCAGACCGATGATCTGGACGCAGCCATGGCCGCCAGTGTGAAGGATTGCGCCAAGGTGGCGTGCACCCAAGGGGCCAAAGGGGCGACCATCGTGACCCCCTCAAGCCGCGTTCACGCGCCTGCGGATGCGGACCGGGTGGTGGATGCGACGGGGGCAGGCGACCTTTTTGCCTCGGGCGTGTTGTATGGGCTGACCCACGGGCAAAACGACGAGGTGGCGGCGCGCATGGGCTGTGCTGCTGCGGGCGAGATCATTGGCCATATCGGCGCACGGCCAGAGACGGACTTAAAGACACTCTTTGTCAGCAAAGGGTTGCTCTGACACCGCTGCCCTTCGGTGGTCTGGGGCGCATTGGTTCCTTTTGCCTTCTTAACCAAACTGCGGCAAGCTGACAGCGATCAGGCGCGAGACCCCCCCTTTGGCTTCGGTGTGCTATCTTTTGCTGTGTCACAAGGACCCGGACCGGGTGGAGGGGCTGGTGCGCCTGCTAACCGGTCAGGGCGACAGTGTTGTGATCCATGCGGACCGAAACGCTGGGCCGAAACTGGGGCAGGTGGTGCAAAAGCTGGCCCGGTCAGACCGGGTCAGCACCGTGCCGCGTCTGCGCTGCGGTTGGGGCACCTGGTCGCTGGTGGCGGCGTCCTTAAGCCTGCTGCGCGAAGGGCTGCGCGCCTACCCCAACGCCACCCATTTCTACCTGATCTCGGGCGACTGCTTTCCCATCAAATCGGCCGCCACGATCCGCGAAGCCCTAGCGCCAGCGGACCGGGATCATATCGAGCTAAATGACTTTTTCAGCTCGGGTTGGATCCGCACCGGATTGAAGGAAGAGCGGCTGATTTACCGCCATCCCTTCAACGAGCGGTCCCAAAAGGGTCTGTTCTACCTGGCCTTCGAGGTGCAAAAGCGCCTAGGTCTGCGGCGGGCCTTGCCCAAGGGCATCCGGGTGGAGATCGGTTCGCAATGGTGGTGCTTGCGCCGTCGGACAGCGAAGGCCGTCCTCGACCTGATGGCCGCGCGCCCCGATTTGATGCGGTTCTTTCGCACCACCTGGATCCCGGACGAGACGTTTTTTCAAACCCTGGTCGGTCATGTGGTGCCGCGCGGCGAGATCACTGGGTCCGCGCCTACGTTCCATCTCTTCTCGGATTACGGTTTGCCGGTGAATTTTCACAACGACCATCTCTCGCTGCTCAAGGACGAGGCGTCGTTCTTCGCTCGCAAGCTGTCGCCCAACGCCCATGGGCTGCGGGCGCGGTTGCGGCATCTCTATGAGGGGCCCGCGACGGCGATGCCCGGCTGGGGCGGTGGTGCGCGGTACTTTGAGTATGTGACGGGACGCGGGCGCAAGGGCACCCGCTTTGGCCCAAGGATCGAGGCCAGCGGCGGTGCCATTGGGCGGGCGCTGCGGGTGCATGTGGTGTTGTGCAAGAAATGGCATGTGGGCAAGCGGATGGTCGCGTCCCTGGCCGAGACAACGGGCACCCCCGGCTATGGCTATGTGTTCCAAGACACAGAGGCCGGGTTGCCGCCGATGGGCGGCCTGGAGGTTGATCTTGCACGGCGCGGGCGCAACCGGGCCGCGTTTCTAAGCGTCTTGGCGCGGATCACGGGCGGGCCACTGACCCTGTGCCTTGATCCGCAAGAGGTCGAGACGCTGCGCATGTTCAACGACCAAGGCGTGGATCTGCGGGTGTTGGAGATCGCCTGCGATTTCACCAGCGGTTATTTGGAGGGCCATGCCCAGCGGATGGGCTTGCCCACCGCCAGCCTTGACGAGGCGGGGCGCGCGGGTCTGATGCGCACTTTGCGCGAAAACATCGCCGAGGAGCATCGGGCCCTGGCAGAGATCGGTCTGACCGCGCATCGACGGGTGGACGAATACGGGTCGGCCCAGGTTTTGGCGGACGCGCTGAGCGTTCTCTTTGAACTTGCGCCCGAGCCCGCCTATCGTGCGGCCCATAACGCGCGTTTCAACCAACCAGGATCCGCCCATGTACGCCTATGACGACCAAAACATCTTTGCCAAAATTCTTCGCGGTGAGATCCCCAACCAAACGGTGTTGGAGACCGAGCATTCTTTGGCCTTCAACGACATCTACCCCCAGGCGCCGATCCACGTGTTGGTGATCCCCAAAGGGCCTTATGTCTGTTACGACCACTTTGCCCAGGACGCGAGTGATGGGGAAGTGCTGGACTACACCCGGGCGATTGGGACGGTGGCCAAGCAGTTGGAGGTCGAAAAAGGTGGGTTTCGCCTCATCTCGAACGCGGGCGAGGCTGGGGTGCAAGAGGTGCCCCATCTCCATGTGCATATCCTTGCGGGCCGCCCCTTGGGCCGGATGCTGGCCAAGGCTTAGGCTTGGGGCCGGCTGGGTCGATGAGGCGGGTTGCACCCGCCACGCGATATCCCTGATCCGCCCCCTACGGGGCCGGATCAGGCGCGCGGATCAGGCCTGCGGCCTGACCGCGATTTGGAAATTTAGGGCAAAAGTGAAGGGGCATGGCCGCACCGTACCGGTCCGCCTCTCCCCTTAATGGCCACGGTCAGGTTAGGAGGACGCGGGCGGCGTTCGCTTGAGCACGAAGCGTTTGTCGCAATAGCCGCATTCCACCCAGCCTTGTTTCGGGTCGATTTGCAGCCAGACCAAGGGATGGCCCAACGCGCCACCGTCGCAGCACACCCGGGTTTTTTCGGTCTCTTCGATCTCGGGGACGGGATGGGACATGGTGGCGGTCCTTTTGCACAAGCTTTTGCAGCGATTAGCATACCCGGTAACATGGCAGGCGAGCAAGGGCAGAGCGTCCGCGCGAGTGACCGCACCGGTTCAAGTGTCAGACAGGGTAATCGAGGGCGGAGATTTTGCCAGCCACGGTTTTGTCAGCAAGGCTTTTGCCAGGCTAACTTTGCCACCTGAACGCAACGAGGTGGCGTTACCGACACAACTGAACACGTCTTGAGGAACACCTCTTTGGACGCGTCAAGGTCTCGCAGTCTTTTGTGGCGCGCCCATGGCGCAAAGGCGACCGGGGCGCGGTGATTGCGCGGCGGCGGCACGCCAAGGTTACCGGCGCTGGGGGCCAAACAGGCAGGCCGCCAACAGGAACAGCCCCGACAGGGTGGCGATCATACCAGCGGCACTGACCGAGGCTGAAAAGCCCAACCAAAGGGGACCGTAGCCTGCGATGAGATACCCGCCCAGGGCGCTGGCGATCGCAACGATCAGCGAAAGCGCCACCTGATGGGTCAGTCGCGAGGTCAGCAAGCGTGCGGTGGCCGGTGGGCAGATGAACATGGCGATCACCAGGATCGAGCCCACCGCATCAAAGGCGGCCACGGCGGCCACAGCGGCGGTCATCACCAGACCGATGCTGAGCACCGTGGTGGGCAGGCCCAGGCTTTGGGCGTGGTTTTCATCGAAGGTGCTGAGGACCAGGGGCCGCCAGAACACCCAGGTCAAGGCCACGATCGCAAGCGTGACCAGGGCCATGCGCGCAAGCTCGGGCGGCAAATCGGCGCGGGCCACGGGGTCGAAAAGCGCGCTGAGACTGTCGCCGCCCAGCCAAATCAGGCTTTCCAGGTTCCCGTAAAGCGCATGTTCCACATCCAGATGGACCGACGAGGTGTCCGATTGTTCGAGCAACAGCACACCGCCTGCAAAGAGCGTGGTGAAGGTGACGCCCATGGCGGCCCCCGCCTCCACCCGGCCAAAGCGGCGGATCGTCTCGATCAACACAACCGCGAGTGCGGCGGCAGCCCCGGCCCCGGCCAGCATGGGCCAGGTCGAGACGGTGCCGGTGATCAGGAACGCCACCACGATGCCGGGCAGGACCACATGGCTGATCGCATCCCCGATCAGGGCTTGTCCGCGCAAGATCAGGAAGTTGCCCGGCAGCGCGCAGGAGATGGCCGCCAGCACGCCCACGGTGATCGGTACGAGGGAGAGTTGTACGAAAAATGGATCCATCACAACGCCTTTGGCTGGCCGAGTGCGGCGTCGAGTGCTGCAATCTCGTCCAGGGTCAACACCTGCTCGATCGGGGTGAGGCCATCGAAATGGACTTGCCTGGGATCGTCCGGATAGCGTTTGCGCGCCATATCGAAACGATGTTCATCGCGCAGGGCGCGGGCGGCTTGCGCCCGCCCGCTGTCCGTGGCCACACCATCGGCGCGAATGGCCCCATCCCGGCGCAGCACCTTGAGGGTGGTTGGATCGAAAATCGGCTCGGTCCGGGCCAGCGACAGTAGGCCCTGACGGCGATGAACGCGGATCTGGAACTGGCGCTGGTGCAGCAAGCTTGCCACCACCCCGCGCCGGGGCGCGAACATCAAGGACACGGCGAAAAGGGCCCCTGCCATCAGCACGATGATGGGACCGGTGGGCAGATTGGGCGCGGTGGCTGACAGGGCTGTTCCGACCCATCCAGTGACAGCACCCAGGGCTGCGGCTATCCAGATCAGCCGCTCGGCCTGGTCTGTCCAAAATCGCGCGGTCACCGCGGGGATGATCAACAGGGCCACGATCAGCACCAAGCCTACGATCTTCAGCCCGATGACCGTCACCGCCATGGCAAGGCCCATAATGGCAAGATCCACCAAGCCGACGGGCACCCCTCGCACGGTGGCGTATTCCGCATCAAAGGCCACCAGCAGCACCGGGCGGCGCAGCAGGATCACGCACAGGCAAGACAGGGCAGCCGCGGCGGCGATCAGCATGGCCTCGGCCCACAGCATGCCAGCGGTCGCCCCCATCAAGAACCCTTCCAATCCAGCGGGGGCCCCCAGGCCTGCGGATTGGATGATGGTCATCAGCACGACACCGATTCCAAAGAACACCGACAGCACGGCGCCGATGGCCACGTCTTCGCCCAGCCGCGTGTGGCGTACGATCCCCTCGACCGCGAGCAATCCGAGCGTGGCCGTGGCGGCGGCACCTACGAGCAGGCCCACCAGCGCGCGTCCATCCCCGCCGAGTGCGGCCATGATCAAAAACGCGGCCCCAATGCCGGGCAAGGTGGCATGTGCCACGGCGTCCGAAACCAGGACGCGTTTGCGCAGAAACAAAAAGCTGCCAACCGCCCCGGCGGAGCCGCCCAAAAGGGCCGCCCCTACGGTCACCAAGCTGGCGTTATAGCCGGCCTGCAAGGTCAGCGCGTGCCACAGATCCATCTCGCCCCTTAGGCGTCCAGGGGGCCGAGGCGGTGGCCATAAGCCTCTTGCAGGTTGGCTTGTGTCACGCTCTGCGCAACGGGTCCTGCGGCAATGGCACGACGGTTGATCACCAGCGCGTCGTCAAAATACTCCGGCACCGTCGACAGGTCGTGATGGACAGCGACAATGGCCTTGCCCTCATCGCGCAGCTTGTGAAGGACCGAGACGATCGCCGTCTCGGTCGCGGCATCGACGCCGGCCAAGGGTTCGTCCAACAGATACAAATCCGCGCGTTGGGCTAGGGCACGGGCCAGAAACACCCGCTGCTGCTGCCCCCCGGACAATTGACCGATCTGGCGCTCGGCAAACGCCTCCATTCCCATCTGGGACAGCGCCTCGGCCACGGTGGCCCGGTGCGCGCCGGAGAACCGGCCCAACAGGCCAAGCCCGGGGTATAGGCCCATGGCCACCACATCGGCAACGCGGGCGGGAAACGCCCAATCGACCGAGTTGCGTTGGGGCACATAGGCCACCCGCGCGCGATTGTCGCGCAGCGGACGCCCAAAGAACCGGACCTCGCCAGAGAGTTTGGGCACCAGGCCCAGACAGGCCTTGAGGGTCGTTGATTTGCCCGCGCCATTGGGGCCGATGATGGCGGTCATGCGCCCAGGCTCGAACGCCGCATCAAGCGAGAATACAACCGGGTTGGAGCCATAGGATACGGTCAGACCTTGGATCGACAGTGCCGCGCTTTGCGCACGCAGTGTGCGCGTGTTGTCCGCGCGCTGGCCATTCTGGGTGGCAAGGGCAAGGTTCATCGCATCAGCCCCCCACCATCAGTTGCCCCAGGCGGCCCTTGGTAGGCACCTCGCCGCCCAAAGCCCCTGCAATCACGGTGGCATTGTGGTCGATCATGCCAAGATAAGTCCCCTCATAGGTGCCGTCCGGCCCCATCGCATCGGAGTAAAGCGCGCCACCGATCACCACCCCATGGCCACGGGCCGCTGCCCCCTCGATCAACGCGCGGATGTTGCGATCCGACACGGAGGTTTCCACAAACACTGCGCGGACATCCCGGTCCACCAACAGATCGACCAAGGTACCAATGCGCTGCAAGCCCGCCTCGGACTCGGTCGAGATGCCTTGAATGCCCAGCACCTCGAACCCGTGTGCTTGGCCAAAATACCCAAATGCGTCATGGGCCGTTACAAGCACCCGAGCCTCTTGTGGGACGGAGTTGAGAACTTGGGCGGTATAAACCTCTAACGCTGCGATATCTTGCAGATGCGCCTCGGCGTTTTGAGCAAAGATCGCGGCCGCGTCAGGCCGTGCCTGGGTCAACGCGTCTTGCACCGCCCGCACCACATAGGTCCATAGATTGGGGTCCATCCACACATGGGGGTCGAAGCGGCCCGCGTAATCCTCGTGGCCGCGCAGTTTGTCCTGGGGCACCGCCTCGCCCACGGCAAAGACGGGCTGGCGCGCGGACAGCCGCGCCATCAACTCTTCTAGTTGTGCTTCCAGATAAAGCCCGTGCCACAGCACGACATCTGCCTGTGTCAGGGCGACCAGATCGCTGCGGGTTTGGCGATAGCTGTGGGGGTCCACGCCGGGCCCCATAAGTGCGCGCACGGTCACAGCGTCCCCGCCCACATGGCGGGCGGCGTCTGCCACCATGGCGGTGGTCGCCACCACGTCTAACGGTGCGTCAGCCTGGGCAAGCGTTGGCAAGGCCAGGCTCGCGGCAGTTGCGGCGGTCAAGGTCAGTACATCACGGCGCAGCATGGGCATCCTCGGAAACGTTGTTTCAAGGAATATGAGAACGATTCTCATCAGGTCAATGCTTTTGCAACTCATTCTCATCAAAAGCTTGAAGATGCCTCGCAACTGGGTGAGAATGCCCCATGAGCGACACCTCCCCCTTCAAATCCAGCGCGCAGGCCGCCCGCGCGGTGGAAGACCGGACCCAAGAGATGCAGGCTGTTTTGCGCAAGCAAGGCGTGCGCATGACAAAACAACGCGCCAAACTGGTGGAGCTTTTGTCCCAGGCCGAGGATCATCCGGATGCCAATGAACTCCATGCCCGCGCGCGCGAGGCGGGGGCCGGGGTGTCGCTGGCCACGGTTTACCGGACACTGAGCTTGTTGGAGGAGGGGGGCGTGATCCACCGCCATGCGTTCGAGGGCGGCGGCTCGCGCTTCGAGGCAGCGGACATGCCCCATCACGACCATATCATCGATCTGGACACGGGCGATGTGGTGGAGTTTCATTCCGAAAAGATCGAGCATTTGCAAGCGCAGATCGCGGCAGAGCTGGGCTATGACGTGGTTCACCACCGGCTAGAATTGTACTGCCGCAAAGCCGGTTCTGACAAAAGCTAGCTGATCGGGATCGTGGCCTCGCCGCAAGGCAGCGCCACCTCGCCGGTTTCGCGTTCCAGATAGTCCAAGACATGCAGACCGGACCAGGCCTTGACCCATTCGCCCCGGTTGCTGCGGCCCCTGCCGATCGCGGTGCCGGTGTATTCCTCTTGGTAGGTGTAATAGACCGTGACGCGCATCCCATCGTCGCAGGCAACATCCGCCTGACCCAGGCCAAGCAGATTGCGCGAGGTCCAGGTGCCCTCGCACACCGCACCGGAGTTCACCACACCCGCCAAAGTGCCCACACCCCGACCAAAGGCCCGTCCGTTGAACCACAGGCCACCATCTCCGATACAGGCAAGGATGCGCACGCAATTGCCCTGGTCATCCGTGAGCGGACAGACCAAATCCTGCCCACGGCCGGGCAGGGCGAGCCACAGGCAAATCAGGGCAAGACACCAGCGCATGAGGGTTTATAACCGATCCCTGACGCAGCGGGGGAGATTGAGCAATGTCGCAGTTTGGAAAAGGCCATCACCTGCATCTGATCGACGGCTCGGCCTTTATCTTCCGAGCGTTCCACGCGCTGCCGCCGCTGACCCGGAAATCCGACGGAACGCCCATCGGGGCGGTGTCGGGCTTTTGCAACATGCTCTTTAAGATGGTGGAGGACAATACGGGCCCCGAGGCCCCCACCCATGTCGCGGTGATCTTCGACAAAGGCTCGCACACGTTCCGCAATGATCTTTACGACCAATACAAAGCCAATCGCGATGCGATGCCCGAGGATCTGCGCCCGCAAATTCCCCTGACCCGGGATGCGACCCGCGCGTTCAACATCGCGTGCATCGAAAAAGAGGGTTTCGAGGCCGATGACATCATCGCCACCTATGCGCGCGAAGCCCGCGAGGCAGGCGGGCGGGTGACGATCATCAGCTCGGACAAGGACCTGATGCAGCTTGTGGGCGGCGGAGTCGAGATGTTCGATGCCATGAAAAACGCCCGCCTTGGCCCGGAGGAGGTGGAGGGTAAGTTCGGCGTTGGTCCCGATCGGGTGATCGACGTAC
>JBCBNR010000093.1:0-9088 GCA_039821665.1 Pseudomonadota bacterium | reverse complement strand
GTGGAGAACGGGATGTTGGAGCCGCGCAAGAACCCCGCAAGAGTGTTTGACGAGGACGAGACATAGTTGTCGTTCGCCTGGATCAACCCGGCCGTGTTCACCCCCATCACCTGTCCGCAATAGTTGAACAATGGGCCGCCCGAATTGCCTTTGTTGATCGTAGCCGTGTGCAACACCAGTTCGATCTGCATGGATTGTCCGCCCCAAGACCCGGTGGAGACTTTGCTGACCACCCCACGGGTCAGCGTTGTCTCGAACGCATCCGGGCTGGTCTTGTCCCCCACCCAGAAATCCGTCGAGCCTGGAAAGCCCAAGGCGAAAACCTCCTCGCCTTTGTTGATCTCGCGCGTGGCCAGGGGCACCAGGGGCACACTGTGGTTTTCGCTGCCTTTGGGAAAGACGTGCAGGATCGCAAGGTCCATCTCGGCCGAGGCGTTGATGACCTTGGCCGCATAGCCCACCACCCTGTCCTTGAGGCCAAAGGCAACGATCGCATCGCGGTGCCCCTCGATCACGTGGTTGTTGGTGACCACATAAAACGTCCCGTTTTGCCCTTTGCCCACAGCAAACCCGGACCCGCGCCCGGTTTTGGTGATGACCCGCGCTGTGGACAGTTCCGCCTCGGCTGAAATGGTCTGCAAATTCTGGGCGCTCGCACCTATGGGCAGAACAAGGGCGAAGGCTGAGACAAGCAAAATACGCATCGTATAAATCATTGGGACATCACTCCGTAAAAGACGGACACTAGAGCAAGGGCGAGAATGACCAGGACCATGGCAACCGGGCCGCTGAGGGTGCCAAAGCGGCGTTGCACGGGTGCGTGCACAAACTTGGCCAGCTTTTGCACGGGCGCGCTGGTTTTGGGTTTTCGGTGAGGACCGGTTTGGGTAACCACTTTGGGCAAAGGCTCACCCAGAACATCGCAATAGGCGCGGGTGTCTTGGGGTCGATCCTTTGGAAACAAGGCGCAGCCCCGGTCGATCAAGGACATCAACCCGGCCGAGTACTTGGCAGTGATGCCCTGTTTCGCGGTCATCTCGGCCACGGGCACATAGGGGTCTTCGCCGGTTTTAAGAAAAGCCTCTAACCGCTCTTCCGCGTCCAGATGGGGGGGGACCCGCGTGACCATCTCGTAAAGCACGACCGACAGCGAATAAAGATCGCTCCACGGTCCTTCCTTTAGGCCCGGTTGTTTGCGCACAATGGGGCTGACGAATTGCTCCAACGCGGCATAGCGCCGGGTGAACATCGCGGTTTTCGACGCATTTTCCCGAAGCGAGCGCGCGGCCCCGAAATCGATCAGCACGGGCTGCTGATCCTCGCGGCGCAGCATAACGTTTCCTGGTTTTACGTCCCGGTGCAAAAGATGGCTGCTATGGACCACGTGCAAGGCGCTGACCATGGACAAGGTGAACTCGCGGATCAAATGCTCGGGCACTGCCCCATATTGGCGGATCATGCGCGGCAGGATTTTGTCCAGTGGATCGCCTTTGATGAAGTCCATCAGACAATAGGCGGTACCGGCCTTGGAAAACGCGCCGCGCACCCGCACCAGATTGGTCTGCCGGGGCAGGGTTTTGAGCATGTTGGCTTCGTCTAAAAACGTCTCCAACCCCATGTCGAACACGCGCTTGCCGCTTTGGGTGGCGCGCACTGTGCCGTTTTGCATCCGCTCGGCATAGTCCACCGGAAAATACTCTTTGATCGCCAGCAGATCGCCGCTTGCGTTCTGTTTGGCCATATAGGTCACGCCAAACCCCCCATGGCCCAGCACCTTGCCGATGGTGTGCCCACCGATCACGGTGCCTTGGGGAAGGGTTTGGATGCCAGTCATGCGCGCCCTTAATTGCCGTCGCCCACCTGCGGCAAGGTGCGCGCAGGGGGGGCGGTTTGTTCGGTCACGGACGTATCAGGGCTTGGTGGGGCAGGGGGTTGCACCGCCGCATCACCCTGAGCAGCCCCGCCACCCGACGGCGTACCCTCAGGTGTCCCAGTGGTATCGGGGGTCCCATCAGGGGTGTTGCCCTGGGGTGCATTTGGAATGGTCTCGGGCTCCGCGTCCTGTTGGCCGCTTGCCCCTGCGTCCGGGGCTGTTCCGTCTTCACCGCCAGCGGGGTCTGCTGGCGCTGTGCCTTCGGGGCCTGTCGCGCCGTCTGGCGCAATACCTTCGTCTGGCGTTGTCGCGCCGCCCTCTAAGGGCGCATTGGGGTCAAAGGGCACCAGGCCGCCCTCTGGCGTTGGGTCGGTCTCAGGCGCGTCACCGCCACCGATTTCCTGTGGCCCCGGCTCGATGGTGATAAGCGGGGGCGTCTCAGGCTCTACCACCACGGGTTCGTCCGTCTCCATCACCACGGGCTCGGGCACAGGCTCGGGCCGAGAGATGAAGTAGATCATCAGCGCAAGCGCCGCGAGGCCCAGGCCCGCCGCCATGCCAATCAACAGCGTGCCAAACCCGCCTTTGGCCGGGGCCTCGCTGCTGTCGGGCGCGCCGCCAATTTTCCATTTACTGTCTTTGTAAAGGCTGCTGTGCCCTTCCACCCCGTGGCGATAGGCAACAACGGTTGTGTTGTCTTGGTTGGGTTTGCCCGCCCGTTCCACCTGATCCAACAGGCCCTCGGCAATCGCCTCCACACTGCCCTTTTGATTGCGGTGTAGGGCGTCCGACAGGGCCTCAGGGCTGAGCGTGTCCAGACCATCCGTTGCGATGATCAACACATCGCCCGTTTCCAAGCCGATGCCATTGCTGTCGATCAGCTTCAACGGCTCGCCAATCACGGCGGAGCGCAAAGCGTTGCGGCGGGGATGGGATTGCGCCTCTTCCAGGCTCATCTTGCCGGCGTTGACCGCCTCCATCAGCTCGGCCATCAGCGAATGGTCAGCGTTCAAGCGGCGCAACTGCCCGCCGCGATAGAGGTAGATCAGGCTGTCCCCGACCGAGACCCAGACAATCCGGTCGCCCAATTTCAGCACCCCGATCAAGGTGCAGCCCATGCCCTTGAGGGTAGGCTCTTCTTTGATGCGCGACGCCAGCGCCTCGTTTGATTTGACCAACGCCTCGCGCAGACGGTCGCTGGGTTTCGGGGCTTTGCTGCCGCTGATAAAATGCCGCTCAAAGACTTTGAGCGCCAGGTTCGACGCGATCTCGCCGCCCACATGGCCCCCCATGCCATCGGCCACAAGCATCAGGATATCGGTCTTGGGGTCCTTCTCGGATTGAAGAACCAGCCGATACGCATCCTCTTGGGTGTCCCGCTGGCCAAGCGAGCGCGCGCCATGAACCTGGTTTGCCATCAGCTGGTCTTGTCGTGCGCGACGTCCGCCCAATCAAACTGCTCGTCGCAAAACGACACGAAACGCACATGGGTGGTCTTGGTCAGCTCAATCAGCGAGCGATCGGGCAGGGGCAGGGTGTTTGCAACCATCTGACCATCGACCTTGGTGATCGACTTGCCAGACCCGTGGGCGATGAAGAAGCCACGGCTGTCATCGTCATAGATGATGCGCGCATGGTCCTTGGCGGACATCAGCGTGTCACCAAAGGGCAGCGAGATCCGCTCGCTTTCGTCCCGGCCCAGGGTGTTCATGCCGATGCCGATATGGACCGAACGCCCCAGGCCTGGCCCTTTGATCACCACCAGCCAGCCCACCACGGGATCCGTCTCGCCGGTAAACTTGGCGGCATCGCCATGCTCTGTCTCCATCCCGGGATAGTAGATCTGGGTTTTCTCCGAGGGGTTCTCGACCACGCGCGTCTTGTCTTCCGAGCCGCTGTCGATGGTTTCGGTAAAACCGCCCGTTGTGGGTTCCACGCTTTCGGTGAAGGCATCGTTGTCGCCGCCGGTGTCGTTCTCGTCGAAGATCCACTTTGTCTTGTCATTGCCCATTGGGGGTCTCCTCACATTATCTGCGTTCGCGTTACGGGTGGGTCCGCCCGAGGGGTTAGGACAGGACCAGCTTGGTCTTCACTTCTCCAAAAGTCAGGGTATCGCCCGGGTTCACACTGCGGGTGCCTTTGACCCGCTCGCGGTTGACGAAGGTGCCGTTGAGGCTTTGCATATCGGTCACCGAAAACCCGCCCTCGCGGTTCGGATGCAGCTCCGCATGGACCCGGCTGATAGAGCTGTCATTGATCACAATGGTGTTTGATCCGCTGCGCCCGATGGCCAAGCGTTCCCGGCTGATCGCAAAGCGCTGGCCGCTGCCCTCGATCTGAAGATAAGCGACAGGGGCCGCGGCTGGGCTTGCGGGCACAACCGTTTTCTCAGCCGCATTGCTAGACTGGGGAAGGACGGGCGCATCAAAATCCAGCCCATCATCTACCAGCCCACCATCTACCAGATCGTCAAGACTATCCGCCAACACCGCCTCGCTGGGGTCGGCCTTGCGCCGCAGAACCAAAACCAGCAACAGCGCAAGGATCAACGCCAAAAGACCGGCCGCGATGTAGGTATAAAGCGCAGGATAGCCAAAGAGCATCTGTTGGGCGTCTTGGGCACTCTCGCCCGTCGTCTCGCCGTCTGAGCCATCTGATGCCCCGCCGCTAGAACTGTCGCCAGAACTGTCGCCATCCCCATCACTGGGCTCGCTGGGCGCTTGAAACCCTTCCGGCACGAACTGCACCGTGATGGGTTGATCGCGGAAGGCCCCCGGCTGGCCGGGGACAGGTTCCTTCAAGGTTACGGTGATGTTCGCAACACCGTCCTTGGTGGTGGCCACGATCAAATCCGAGGCGCTGGCCGCGGCACGCAGGTCCGCACCAAACGCGTCCACCACGGCGCGCGCGTCTGCCCCGCGCTGCAACTCTGCGTGCACAACCGCCCCATGGCCGCCTCGGGTCAGTTCGGTCAGATACGCCTTGCCGTCACCAATCTCAGCCGCACCGACACCACGCCAATAACTGCCAATGGCAGAGAGTGCTATGTCAGCCTCAACCGCGCTGGCGCGCACCATGTCAATCGACGCGGAGCCGCCTTCCTCCTCTCCATCGGAGACGAGGATCAAGTTGCGAAACAGCGCCTGGTCCTGTTCGGCCAAGATATCGATGGCCGCTCGGACATTGGTGCCGATCAACGTGTTCGACCCTTTCAGGCTAAGGCCCTCGATCCCTTCGCGCACCGCCGCGCGGTCCGTTGTGAACGGAACAACCAATTCCAACGTGTCGTGAAAGCCGTAGACCGCGACCAGCTCCCCCTCCGGCAGGCCGGCGGCAAAGGCGGAGAGGATGGACCGCTCGTTGCTGAAACCTGGGCGGCGGCCATTCTCAGGGCCGGGGGTCAAGTCGATCAACAATAGGGTCGCGGACTTGATCAGGCCCTCGGGGAACAGCTCCTCCCCCGGTTTGGCAAAGGCAAAGGCGACATTGGCGTCGTCCACAGCGCTAGAGCTTAGGGTGCTGCGCTGGTGTTGCAGGGGAACGCGCAGCACGCAGCTGTCTGAGGGCGCAGGCGCAGGCGGCGCGCAGTCGAAAATCGCCAAACCCTCGGCGGGAAAGCGCGTGGCGGCGTCTTGCCCGAAGGCGGGCCCCATCACGCCAGCCACCCCAAGAACCACGCCCGCACACACACGCCACAGCTTCATCATGCTCTCCCCAGTCACGTCACAAAGGTGCGGCCCCGCCTTAGGGGCCGGACCCTAGCGGATCAGCTTGCCAAGGCCCGGACGGCGGCGCGGATGCTCGACAATTCCGAGCGCAGCGCGCTGGACGAGCCGCCTTCGTCCACCGTGCGCTCCACCGCGGCCAATTGCGCTTGATAGCCATCAAGCCGGGCGATTTTCTCGGGGCTGCCCGAGATCTGCGAGCGTGTCGCGTTGATCAAGGACCGCACATCGCGGATTTCCGATTTCAGCGAGGCGATGGTGGACGCATTGGCCTGGCGCTGGCTGTCTAGGCGGCGGTTTTCGGCCTCAGTGGCGCGGTTATCGGCGGCAATCTGGGCGGCAATCGCCTCTTGCTCGGCGATCTGGCGGTCAAACTCACCGCTCATCAATCCGGCGGCGCTTTCGAATACGTTGGTTTTGCTGGGATCGGTTTCGCCGGTGCAGCCCATCAGCGCGAGCGTGCCGAGGCTGAGTGCCAAAAGTGACTGTTTCATCTGGTTGCCCTGTTACAAATTCTACGAGGCGGGCGCGCAAGACCGGGCCTGCGCACCCCCGTGACAAAGGTTTACTGCGCAACAAGCGCGATGGATTTGCGCAAGCTGGCCAATCGGTTTTTCGTGCTGGCCGTCGCGTTCTTGGTCGAGGTCAACTTGATGTTGTTCTCTTTCTCGATCTTCACCAACTCAGCCTGGTTGTTGTCCATATTGGTTTCAGCCCGCTGCAGACCGGTTTGCATGGTTTGCCGGTTGGAGTTGATGGCAGCCAAACGCCGATCCACATCCGCTTGGCTGACCTGCTCATTGGCCAATTGACGCTTGAGCGACGCAATCTCCGCGTTCTGATCGCGCAGCACCGCACGCAGGTTGCTTTGCACGGTGTTGAGCTTGCTGTTCACGCCTTTGAGTTGCTCCACAATCTGCTTTTGCTTCACGATCTCTTCGTTCTTGCCCGCTGTGGCTTGGCCGATTTGGTTGCCAGCGACACCGCCCACGACGGCCCCGCCGCCTGCTGCCAAGGCGATATCCTCGGGATCGGCGCCGGAGAGTGCCGCGATTGCGCCGAAGATCACCGCACCAGCCACGGCCCCTTGGACCGTATTGTTGCGCACGATGTTTCGAGTTTGCTGGTTGAGGCTCAGCACCTCTTTTTCCAGCGCGCGCTCGCTCTCCGTTTTTGCAGCACCCGAAAAAGATGCTTGCATCACTTCGTCCGTGCAGGCGCTAAGCGCAATCAAAAGTGCCGCGAAAAGCGGCATGAAAACTGTTCGCATTATGATCCCCCACGAATCGAATACAAATTTACAACGCGACCAGCGTCCCAGAATTGTCTTGCGTGTTCAACGACTTTGGCAACCTTTTGGGGAAACCTGTTCAGGTTGGCACGTATGCCTTGCAGAAAAGGGAAATTTTCCAGCCTACCGAAAATGTATCGTGAAATGCTAAAAGGGACACCTGGGTGTCCCTTCCGTATATCGCTGTTTTTTCGGCTGTTGTCCGAAGTTTACCAGACTTTCCACCAGGGTTTTGAGGCGCCCTCGTCACCCTCGGCAGAAGTCTCTTCCTCAGGCTGGGAGGAGGTGTCTTCGGTGGCAAAGATCTCATCGGCCCCTGCGGTGGTCAACACCAAGGCCTCTTCCAGCTTGGCTTTGCCTTCGTCGATTTTGCCTTCGCCGCACAGCTCGAACCCTTCGACCAACAACTCGTTGCCCCGCACAGACGCCTCTTCGGTCGTCCGGCTGACCTGCAAGCGCAGCTTGGCGCGCAGCATCAGCATGTCGATGTCGTCACACTGATCCACCAGTTTTTGGAAAGTCTCTTCCGCGTTGACCATGTCCGCGCTGCCTGCCTGTTGGGTTTGGGCCAGGCCAGTCGTCGCAGCGCCCGCCACAACCATCACAAGGGCCGTTGTCTTAAGCATCTTTCGCTCCTGTCTCAGCAGCCCTAGTGGCTGGGTTTGTCAAAGCCGATCAAAGCACGCCGCAGGCGGGCCGAGAAAAAGTCCATCGCGATCACCGTGGCCAACACCAAAAGGGCCATATAGCCGACATTCTCGAAATCATTGCCGGTTTGCAGGGCGCCCAGGAATTGCAGACCGATGCCGCCAGCCCCCATGGCCCCGATGATCACAGCCCCGCGCGTGTTGCTTTCCAGGTAGTAGAGCGATTGCGAGATAAAGACCGGCATGATCTGGGGCAGGATGCCAAAGCGGTGTTGCTGCACCCGCGTGGCCCCGGTCGATTGCACGCCCTCGCGCTGTTTGCTGTCGGCGTTCTCAATCGCCTCGGACATCAGCTTGCCCAGGGTGCCCGTGTCGGTGAAGGCAATCGCGAAAATACCCGTGAACAGGCCCGGCCCAAAGGCGCGCAGGAAAATCAACGACCAGATCAGAACGTCGATGCCCCGTAGAAGATCGAAAAAGCGGCGCAAGCCAAACCGAACAACACCAAAGGGTTGGACGTTGTAGGCCGCCATGAAGGCCAGGGGCAGGGCGACGATGCAGGCGATCATCGTCCCCAGCAGCGCCATCAAGATCGTCTCGACCATCGCGAACAGGACAGTGCCGTGCATCCATTGGCTGTTGTCCATGAACTCTCGGTACACCAGACTGGCATTGGACACCTCGGGCACCACACGCTCGGACGAAAACATCAGCGAAATGGCTTCGAGCGGACCCATGCCGACAAGGGGTGAATGGAAGTCGAACCAGAAATATTTCCAGCCCACCTCGTACCTGTGCAGCTCGATCTTGGAGGTGCCCACCTGCAACCGCTCAAAAAGCGATGGCCGGACCTCCACTTTGTTCGCGGTGCGGCGGATCCAGTCCGGCAACTGATCTTCGATCCCGTCATAACCCACCACAAAGGGTTTGCCGTCATCGTTCAGCGTGAAGGTATAGGTCTCGTCATAGCCCGGATATGTCATCTCCACCTGATCGGGGAAGATCGTGACCTGGGCCCCGTTCTTGAACGTCACGGTCGAGGCGTCGCCTGCAACGCTGAACCACTCGGGCTTTGGGTCATAGACGTGGCGGTGCCCGCCCTCAAACGCGATCTCCACCTCTGGATAGGTCGTCCAGCGCGTGGTCACGTGATCCTTGTGCGCATAGGTATCAAGCACGAACAACGCGGCCCGCTCGGGGTTCCACTTGCGCACCACGCCGGCCAGGTCGAACTGGATGAAGGTCAGGATGAAGTAGAGGATCGTCAGACCCACACCCCCCCAGAACATAAAGCGGTACTTGCGCGCCGAGCGATCAACACTCTCGCGCAGGCTGTCCATCTCGGTTTGCTCAAGCGTCAGGCTCATTGTGTGCGGCTCCCGATAAGCTTGGACCGAACCCAGGTGGAAAAGTAATCAAGTGCGACGATCGTCAACACCAGCAGCAGCAGGATCGCGGTCACCCGCGCCCCGTCGCGCCATTGGATGTTTTCGCTCAACGCCTCGCCGATGCCGCCTGCGCCGACAAAGCCCAAGATAGTGGAGGCGCGCAC
>JBCBNR010000092.1:0-9092 GCA_039821665.1 Pseudomonadota bacterium | reverse complement strand
GCTATGTGCCCTGTACGGGCGAGACCGCCGACCAGATCCTGGCACAACCTCAAAGCGTTCGATCTGTTTTATGGCGCCCTCCGTTTGTCTAGGCTTTCACACGCTCCGATTTGGGATCGTACAGGGGCTTGAGGCTGGCGTCAGCTTTGACGCGCACACCGGCCACATCGATCTCATAGGTTGAGGCCAGGATCTGGTCGGCGGTCTCGCCCGTACAGGGCACATAGCCCAGGCCGATCGCGCCCCCCAGATGGTGGCCATAATTGCCCGATGTCAGGTAACCCACCACCTGGCCGTCGCGCAAAATCGTCTCGTTATGGTACAAAAGCGGCTCGGGGTCTTGGAGGCGGAATTGCACCAGTCGCTGGGCAAGGCCGTCTTGTTTCTTTTGCAACACGGCGGTGCGGCCGATGAAATCGGGCTTGTCCGTTTTCACCGCAAAGCCCAGGCCAGCCTCCAGCACGTGATCTTCGCCCGAGATGTCGTGGCCCATATGGCGGAACGCTTTTTCGATGCGACAACTGTCCATCATGTGCAGACCGCACAGCTTGAGGTCGTGGTCTTGCCCCGCGTCCCAAAGCGTCTCGAACGCATGGGCGGCCTGGTCGGCGCTGACATAAAGCTCCCATCCCAGCTCGCCCACATACGTGACCCGGTGTGCGCGCGCGAGGCCCAGGCCAAGCTCGATCTCTTGGGCGGTGCCAAAGGGATTGGTGGCGTTGGAAAAGTCATTGGGAGAGACGGCCGAGATCAGGTCGCGCGCCTTGGGGCCCATGATGCAGATCACAGCCTCGGCGGCGGTGACGTCCGTCAGGACCACCAGATGATCGCCCCGGTGGCGTTGCATCCAGCTGAGATCGCGCGGCACAGTGGCCGCGGGGGTGACGACGATATAGGCGGTTTCAGACAAGCGGGTGACGGTTACATCCGCCTCGATCCCGCCGCGATGGTTCAAAAACTGCGTGTAGACGATCTTGCCGACCGGCACAGAGAGGCTGCCGCCACAGATGTGGTTGAGGTAGGCCTCTGCGCCCGGGCCTTCGACGCGGATTTTGCCAAAAGACGACATGTCGTAAAGGCCCACGCCGTGGCGAATGGCGCGGTGTTCTTCGGCTTGGTTTTCGAACCAATTTTGTCGGGTCCAGGCATAGGCATACTCGGGCGTCTGACCCGGTTTGGCGATCCAGTTGGCCCGCTCCCACCCGGCGGTTTCGCCAAAAACGGCGCCGCGTTCCTTGAGATGTTCGTGGAGCGCAGAGCGGCGCACGCCGCGCGCGGTGGCCATTTGGCGGTAGGGAAAGTGGTCCGCATAAAGCAGGCCGAGCGTTTCTTTCGAGCGCTCGAACAGATAGCGTTTGTTGCCTTGGAAGGGTTGTACGCGGCGTAGGTCCACGTCGCCCAGATCAAACGGGGCAATGCCGTCTTCCATCCATTGGGCGAGCGCCCAGCCCGCCCCGCCAGAGGATTGGATGCCCACCGAGTTGAAGCCGCAGGCCACAAAGAAGTTTTTCAGGTTTGGCGCCTCGCCCAGGTGATAGGCGTCGTCGGGCGTGAAGCTTTCGGGGCCGTTGAAGAAGGTGTGGATGCCGGCCTCGCCCAGCATGGGCATGCGATTGACGGCATTTTCCAAAATGGGTTCGAAATGGTCGAAGTCTTCGGGCAGTTGGTCAAACTCGAAATCCTCGGGGATGCCGTCCATCGCCCAAGGTTTTGCCACGGGTTCGAACGCGCCAAGCATCATTTTGCCCGCGTCTTCTTTGTAATAAGCACATTCGTCGGGCACGCGTAGGACGGGCAATTGGCTGAGGCCGTCGATGGGTTCGGAGACGATGTAGAAATGCTCGCACGCATGCAGCGGCACGGTCACACCGGCCATGCGGCCCAATGCGTGGCCCCACATTCCGCCGCAATTGACGACGAAGTTGGCCTGCGTGCTGCCGGTCTCGCCGCCTTCGGTGGCCCAATCAACGCCCGTGACGCGCCCGTCTTTTTGGTGAATGGCGGTGACTTTCGTGCCCTCTAACACCTGGGCGCCGCCCATTTTCGCGCCTTTGGCCAGGGCCAGAGCGATGTTGGCGGGATCGCCCTGGCCGTCTTTGGGCAGGTAGACCGCGCCGGTCATGTCGTCCACATTCACATGGGGGTAGCGGGCCTTCACTTCCGCTGCACAGATTTCTTCGACCTCGACACCGAAGGCGCGGGCCATGGCCGCTTGGCGGTAGATCTCCTCGCGCCGGTGCTCGGTCAGGGCCATGGTGATGGAGCCCACACGCTTGAAGCCGGTGGCGACACCGGTCTCTGCCTCCAACTCGCCATAGAGTTCTTGAGAGTATTTCGCGAGCCGGGTCATGTTTTTGGTGGCGCGCAATTGCGCGATCAGACCAGCGGCGTGCCACGTGGTGCCCGACGTCAGGCGCTTTCGCTCCAACAGCACCACATCGGTCCACCCCAGTTTGGTCAGATGGTAGGCGACCGAGCATCCGGCGACACCGCCGCCGATGATCACCGCACGGGCGTTGGGGGGAGGGGTCATGGTCGGTCTCTCCTTATGAGCATGGCGCATGGGGCGGCCTTGGGGCCGCCTCCGGCGGGAGTATTTGGGGAAAATCGATGCATGTCAGCGCGTCACTTGGCGGGCATAGGCCACCAGGGTGTCGAGCGCGGGCAAAAGCGTGTCTTGGGGCACGGTTAGGGCAACGCGCACATGGCCCGCCGCGGCCTTGCCAAAGCTTTCGCCCGGCATGACGGCGATATGGTGTGTCTCCAGCAGTCCTAGGGCGAAAGCCTTGCCGCTGAGGCCGGTTTGACGGATGTCGACCATCAAGAACATAGCGCCCGCGCTGGGCACCGTGGGCAGGTGGTTTGAGAGACGCGAAAGGGCCGCGTCGCGCCGGGCGCGGTAGCGTTGGGCCACGTCGCGTTCGATTTGGGCGCCGTCGCGCAGGGCCGTCAATGCCGCGTCCTGGATGAAACCGGGCACGCCATAGGTCGTGTTCGTGGCAAGATCGCTGAGCGCCTTGATCATGTCCGCAGGCCCGACCACCCAACCCAGTCGCCAGCCGGTCATCATATGGCTTTTGGACATGGAGCCAATCACCAGAGTCCGCTCCGCCATGCCCGGCAGACTGCGCAGTGAGACGTGGTGGCCGTCCCACACTTGCGTGTCGTACACCTCGTCCGCGATGACCCACAGGTCATGGGCTTTGGCCGCCTGGGCAATCGCCGCGCGCGCGGGCGCGCCGTAAACCGCACCGGTTGGATTGTTGGGCGTGTTGACCAAAAGCGCCTTGCAGCCTTGGGCGGTGATCAGATCCTCGGGCTGGGGCTGAAAGCCTGTCTCGGCCCGCGTGGCAATGGGCACCGGCACGCCAGAGGCCGCCCGGATCGTGCCAGGATAGGTGGCATAATAGGGATCAAGAAAGGCCGCGCGATCACCGGGGTCGAGCGTGCCCATGAAGGCCGCGAACAGGCCCGCTTGGCCGCCCGGCACCACCAGCACCTGATCGGCTGTGGTCGTCACCCCCGTGCGCGCCTGCACACGGGTCGCGATGGTGTCGCGCAACCGGGCCGTACCCGGCACCGCGGCATAGCCCGTGTGCCCCCCCCGCGCGCTGACCTCCATCGCGTCGATGATCGGGGCAGGGGTGGTCAGGTCATGGTCGCCGATGGTCAGATGCGTGATCCGGGCGCCGCCGGCCTCCATCTCGCGCGAGCGGTAATAGACCCCCCAGCCATCGTCGCCCTGGCCACCCTCTCCTTGGCCACCCGTGCCCTGGCCATTGAGTGTGGTGATCCGCGTGCTGGGCGTCATGCACGCAGCCGTTCGTTTTCAGGATCCCACATCGGCCCATCGGGTTGAACTTCGGCGGCAAAACGCTCGCCGAAGATCTCCACCTCCACTTTCGTGCCGGGGGTGGCGAGGTCTGTGCGCAGCATGCCAAGGGCGATGGACTGCTGCGTGCGGTAGCCATAGCCGCCCGACGTGGTCTCGCCCACCAACTCCTCCCCCTGCCAGAGGTTCGACATATAGGGCGCATCATGGCCGTTGGCCTGCACCGCAAGGGTGACGAACCGCTTGGTGCTGCCCTGCTGCTTTTCGCGCAAAAGGGCGGCTTTGCCGGGAAAGTCCTGGGGTTTATCGAGCTTTACGAACCGATCAAGCCCCGCTTCGAGCAAGCTGTAATCGGTTGAAAGATCGCCTTTCCAAGCGCGATAGCCTTTTTCCAAACGCAGCGCGTTCAGGGCAAACATGCCAAAAGGCGTCGCCCCTTGGTCCAAGATCGCCTCATAGATCGCCGGGATATGTTCCAGTCGGGCGTGGACCTCCCACCCCAACTCACCCGCAAACGACACCCTGGCCAGCTTGGCCGGACGCCCGGCCACGGTTGCGTCTTGATGGCTGAGCCAGGGCAAGCTGAGGTCGCCATCGGTGATCTTGGCAAAAAGCTCGCGCGCTTGGGGACCGCAAACAATCAGGGTGGAAAAGGCATCCGTCAGGTCCGTCAGGGTCAGATGTGCGGGCATGTCGCCCAACAGCACGTCGCGGTCATGCCACTGGGCCGTGGCGGCCGTGATCAAGGTGAACGCATCTTCGCCCCGGCGGATCAGCGACATCTCGGTCACGATGCGTCCCCGCTCGTCCGCGAAGTAGCCCAGGTTTAGGCGGCCCACCTTGGGCAATCCGCCCGCGATGCGTCCGCGCAGCCACTCCGCGGCGCCGTCCCCTTCTAAATCGAAGCGCGAGAAACCGGGCAAGTCGAGCACACCGACACCATCGCGCACTGCCTCGCACTCGGCCCGCACCCGAGGCTCCCACGGGCCTGAGCGGCCCCAGGTGAACGTCGCCTCCTCGGAGGTGTCGTCGCCGGGCTGGGCGAACCAATTTGCCCGCTCCCACCCGTTATAGGCGCCCATCACGCCGCCCAGATCGCGCACCTTTGCATGCACCGGCGACAGTTTCTTGTCGCGCGCGGCAGGCCATTCATGATGGGGGAAATGCATGGCGTATTCATGCCCGTACACTTCCATCCCCTTTTGGTCGCAATAGTCCTGGTCGCAATGGTTGGTGAACCGGCGCGGATCAACTGACCACATATCCCACTCCGTGCCGCCTTCGGTGATCCATTCCGCCAGAACCTTGCCCGAGCCGCCGGATTGCGCGATCCCAAAGGTAAAGACGCAGGCCTCAAAGGCGTTGGGCACTCCGGGCATCGGACCGATCAGCGGGTTTCCATCGGGCGTATAGGGGATCGGACCGTTGATCACCTTGTTCACGCCAGCGGTGGCCAACAGGGGCACACGGGCCATGGCATCCTCGATATACCATTCCAAACGCTCCAGATCGTCTGGATAAAGCTGGAACGAGAAATCGGCCGGCATCGGATCGTCGGGGCTCATCCAATGGCCCTTACAATTGCGCTCATAGGGTCCCAGGTTCAGCCCGGTTTTTTCCTGACGCAGATAGTAAGAGCTGTCCACATCACGCAACAGCGGCAGTTTTTGCCCATGCTCTTTGGACCAAGCCTCCAGCTCGGGGATCTCATCGGTCAGCATATATTGGTGGCTCATGGTCATCATGGGCACGGTTCGGCCACCATAGGGCTTGAACCACTCACCCACCCGTTGGGCATAGTACCCGGCGGCATTCACCACATACTCGCAACGGATCTCACCTTTCTCGGTCTCAACGATCCACTCGCCCCCCTCGCGCCGCACGCCGGTGGCCGGCGTAAAGCGCAAAATGGTGGCGCCTAAGTCGCGCGCGCCTTTGGCCAGCGCTTGGGTCAGTTGCGCCGGATCGATATCCCCGTCAGACGGATCGTAAAGCCCGCCTGCCAGATCATGGGTCTCAAGATACGGGTAACGGTCCTTAAGATCCGCGATGGAGCACATCTCCATCTCCATCCCCTGGTTGCGCCCCATGCCGCGGGCACGCTCGAACTCTTGCATCCGCTCTTTGGAATGGGCCAACCGGATCGAGCCGGTGACGTGGTAGTTCATAGGGTAGTCCACCTGCGCGCCCAAGCCCCGATACAGCTGGGTCGAATAGCGCTGGATGTTCATGATCCCCCAATTGGCCGAAAAGGTGGGCACATTGCCGGCCGCGTGCCAGGTAGATCCTGCGGTCAGCTCGTTTTTCTCCAACAACACACAATCGGCCCATCCGGCCTTGGCCAGATGGTACAAACACGAGGCCCCTACGGCCCCACCCCCTATGATCACCACCCGGGCCGTGCTCGGAACTTCAGCCATCTCGTCTCTCCCTCATGGGGCGCGGGGCCCCCATCGATTTTCCAAAAATACTCTCGCCGAAGGCGATTCCGACCAAGGCCATTGGGCGCATCCGTCAATAGACCGGCGGTGCGATCACCCAGATCGCGACGCAAGGGCTTGGCCCTGGATTGGCCCAGGTGAACGGCTCGCCGCGCAGGCGGATGCTGTCGCCGGGGCCTAGATCGAACCGCTCGCCGCCCACTTGCACGCTTAATTGCCCGGATTGGATATAGGCCACCTCTTGGGTCGCGCGCTGGGCGGGGCTGTCGATGGCCGCTCCCGGCGCGAACACCGAATGGACCATTTCAAACGCATCCGACAGATCCGGCGACAGCAGGGTTTCGGTCAGGCCCTCAATGTGGCGCTCCACCGGGCGGCGGGCCTGGGCGCGCACCACCCTGCTGTCCGCCCCCGGTGCGGGCAGGGTGTCGGGCGAGATGCCGAGCACGCGTGCGATGTCGCTTACATCCTTGGGCTCAGGCTGGCTCAGACCCCGCTCCACCTGGCTCATCCAACCGATGGACCGGTCGAGACGCTGGGCCATCTCCTCCAGGGTCAATTTTCGCGCCCGGCGCAAGGTTCGGATATCTGCACCCAGCAGGTTCTCCAAAGCAGAGGTTTGTGCCGATGAAGCCATTGCGCGCGCGCCTTCATGAAATTCTAGATGAATTTTTCACGAAGGGGTCGCATCCTGTCAAGGCCTTTGTGCGCGAAGCTTTTGGGGTGTCAGCGTCGCGCGCTGCCCGAAAGCCGCGCAAGTGCGATGACGACCGACCCGATCAACAGCATCAGACCGCCGCTTGAGATCCCCGTAAGACCCGAGAGCATCACCAGAAAAGAGGCGGGGATCGCCAACAGCTTTTTCCACGTGCTGGTGGTCACGGTGACGGTCTTTCCAGTGCTTGCGCTGCTGTGCAGACCATAGCGGCGCTGGAAGAACGGATTGGGGTCATTCGTCTCGAACGCAGTTGCGCAGCCAGTGTTGCTTTCGGACACGCAGGCCAGCGCATCGGCGCGTCTTGGGGGCCGGGGCTTCGACAGCTCTTGGGCCAAATGGCGGATGCCGCTGAACAGGCCGATGCCCTCATCCACTTCGAAATTGCGGGGCTCGGGCGGGGCGGACCGTGTGACAGGGTCGACCCGGGTCTGTGCGCTGACCGGTGCGACCAGCAGCACACAGCACACCAAAACCAAACTCAGACTGGTCAACACTCGTAGAACCACAACGACACACCTGGGCAACTCTGCGCGGCATTAATCAGATTTTGAACAGCCTTGAAAAGAGTTTCGTGCAACGAAGATTAAAATTGCCCAGACCCAACCGGAACGATCGTGCACTTTGGTTCTAGCGGGGTCCCATTGGCCGACTAGTGTTTGCTGTTGCGCTCTTCTGCCTGGATGTGGGCGGAGCGGGCCAGGAAAATGACGATGGAACTGACCAGCAGCAGCACAATCTCCAGGGTCAGGCCAGACAGTGTGGTCATCACAAGGCGCAAGCTAGAGGGCAGGGCGCATGTGTCTCGCCAGTATTCCGAAGCGGCGCGGATGGTCTTGCGACCGCTTTCATAAATGAACGCAAACCCTTGTTCTTCCGACAAAAACGTATTTCGGTTGTTCATCTCAAAGGGCTGACGCTCTTCGGTTCCGCCGGCGATCTCGCAAAGGCTGAGGCTGGTGGGGGGCGCAGGATCTGTCGGTGCATCACCTTGGGGCGCCGAGGCGGGTGCTGTGCCCAAACTGCTTTGGGCAGACACAGGGTCAGGCATAATGCGGTCGGTGACCACCCAATAGGTCAGACCCAAAATCAGAACGGTCAAAGCGACCGATAGAACACGCACACTCACCGGTTGAGCCCCCAACCATATCGACACACACACCAATGCTTCATGCGCGTATTTTCGCCGGTCGTCAATTCACATTGAAATTGCAGGGAATTTTAGGAGGATGTCCGCCTGTGCCCTTGCCAGCGGCGGCGTTTGCCGCCATAGAGAGCCCATGACACGGAACGTAAACCCTACCCTCTGTGGGATTTGTATTACCGGCTGACATCTCAGCGGGCGTTCCAGGCATTTTCACTTCATCTTCCCCATGCTACGCCGCCCGCGCACGCGCGAAGGAATGGGCTATGGCCATCAGATTGTTTGACACTGCCACCAAGCAAAAGGTGACGCTTGCGCCGCTGATCCCAGGCAAGCCGAAAATGTATGTCTGCGGGCCCACGGTCTATGAGCGGGCACATCTGGGCAATGCGCGCCCTGCGGTGGTGTTTGACGTGCTGTTCCGGGTGCTGCGGCAAACATACGGGCCCGAGCATGTCACCTTTGTGCGCAACTTCACGGATGTGGACGATAAGATCAACGCGCGCGCGGCCCAAACCGGCCGCTCGATCCGCGAGATCACGGACGAGACCATCGGCTGGTATCACGATGACATGGGCGCGCTCGGCGTGCTTACACCCAGCTCAGAGCCGCGGGCCACAGATTACATCGGCGAGATGATCGCGATGATCCAGGCCTTGGAAGAGAAGGGTGCTGCCTATGCCGCCGAGGGGCATGTCCTGTTCGAAGTGGGCACCTATGACGCGTATGGGGCGCTGTCGCGCAGGCGGGTGGAGGATATGATCGCAGGCGCGCGGGTCGAGGTAGCACCCTACAAGCGCAGCCCCATGGATTTTGTTCTGTGGAAACCCTCATCCCAGGACGAGCCGGGCTGGGACAGCCCCTGGGGCCGGGGGCGTCCGGGCTGGCACATCGAATGCTCGGCCATGGCGGACGCGCTTTTGGGCAAGAGCTTTGACATCCACGGCGGTGGGATCGATT
>JBCBNR010000091.1:0-9118 GCA_039821665.1 Pseudomonadota bacterium | reverse complement strand
CGAGTTCCTGCGCGATCCGCAAAAATTCTCGCGCTTGGGCGGAAAAATTCCGAAAGGCGCCCTGCTTGTGGGTCCTCCGGGCACCGGTAAGACGTTGCTTGCCCGTGCGATTGCGGGTGAGGCGGGCGTGCCGTTTTTCACCATCTCCGGCTCCGACTTTGTGGAGATGTTCGTGGGCGTCGGTGCAAGCCGGGTGCGCGATATGTTTGAGCAGGCCAAAAAGAATGCGCCCTGCATCGTGTTCATCGACGAGATTGACGCAGTTGGTCGGCATCGGGGCGCGGGTTATGGCGGCGGCAATGACGAGCGCGAGCAAACACTAAACCAATTGCTGGTGGAGATGGATGGGTTTGAGGCCAATGAAGGGGTGATCCTGCTGGCCGCCACCAACCGCCCGGACGTGCTGGACCCTGCTTTGCTGCGACCTGGCCGGTTCGACCGTCAGGTGCAGGTCACCAATCCCGACATCAAAGGCCGCACCAAGATCCTGGAGGTGCATGCGCGCAAGGTGCCCCTGGGCCCGGATGTGGATCTGCGGATCATCGCGCGCGGCACGCCTGGCTTCTCGGGTGCGGATCTTGCCAACCTGGTGAATGAAAGCGCACTTATGGCCGCCCGTACCGGCAAGCGCTTCGTGACCATGGAAGACTTCGAGAACGCCAAAGACAAAGTGATGATGGGGGCCGAGCGTCGGTCGATGGTCATGTCGGATGACGAGCGTAAGCTGACCGCCTATCACGAAGCGGGCCACGCTGTGGTGGGCATGAATGTGCCCCAGCACGACCCGATCCACAAAGCTACGATTATTCCCCGTGGTCGCGCCCTTGGCCTGGTGCTCAGCCTGCCGGAGCGGGATCAGCTGTCGGTCACCAAGACCAAATACAAATCGCAAATCGCCATGGCGATGGGCGGCAAGGTGGCTGAGGAACTGACCTTCGGGGCCGACAATGTCACCTCCGGTGCTGCGTCGGACATCCAGCAGGTGACGCGCATTGCCCGCGCGATGGTGACGCGCTTTGGGATGTCCAAAGAGTTGGGCAACATCGATTACGCAAACGAGCAGATGACCTATCTGGGACCTCAAGGTGGGGGTGTGAACGCGGGCCCTGACACCCATGAGGCGATCGACAAGGAAGTGCGCGGGCTGGTCGATGAGGGCTATGCCACGGCCAAGAAAATCTTGACCGAAAAGGCGGATGACCTGCAGCGGCTGGCGGAAGGTTTGCTGGAATACGAGACCCTGACCGGGGCCGAGATCCGCAAAGTCATGAATGGCGAGCCGTTGAACCGTGGTCAGGATGATGACGAAGCACCAGGCGATACGGGATCTTCCGTGGCCTCGGTGCCGAAGATCGGAAAAACCCGTCGGCCAAGCCAACCCGGCCCGGATCTGGAGCCGGAGCCGACTGCCTAGTCTGACCCAATGGCTGTTCTGAATCCGACTGAATTTTACGGGACCGTCACCTGGATAGGCCGGGTCGCGGACCGCGATGCGGCCCTTGCCTCTACCGAGGTCACGACCGTTGCCTTGGGCTTTGCGGGGATCCCCGGTGAAAGCCACGGCGGTTTGACCCGACCTGCCTGCAGCAGGGTGTCTCAGCAATACAAGCAGGGCACCGAGATCCGCAATGTGCGTCAGCTTTCGGTGCTGTCGGTGGAAGAACTGGACGCCACAGCACAGGCGCTCGGCATCCCCCATATCGCGCCCGCTTGGACCGGGGCAAGCCTGGTTTTGGAGGGTATTCCAGACTTCACCTTGGTACCGCCATCCTCTCGACTGGTGTTCGACTCCGGGCTGTCCCTGGTGGTGGATATGGAGAACGCGCCCTGTCATTTGACCGCGAAGTCCATTGGTGTTCACCATCCCGAGGCCGAAAAAGGGTATCGCAAGGCCGCCACCCATCGTCGCGGCGTGACCGCTTGGGTGGAGGCGCCGGGGACCCTGTCCCTGGGTGCGCGCGCGCGGCTGCACACACCGCCCAATCGTCTCTACCCGCATTTGGCTGCGGTCTGACAGGGGGCGCTGCCCCCGCGCGTGCCGCGCCCCCCCGGGATATTTGTGCAAAAATGAAAGACTGCCTGTGCGAGGCGGCCCGGCGTTTCATTTTGGAAACCTGAATGTCCGCGTTTGTCAGCCAAGGGTCGCAAAGGGGTTTGCGCGCGGCAGGGAAGCTTGCCAGGGTGGCGCCAAATCAAAAGGGAGGGCGCCGTGGCCGCGACAATCATCGATGGCAAAGCGTTTGCAGCGCAGGTCCGGAGCAAAGTGGCCGAGCATGTGGCCCAGCTGACCTCAAGCCACGGGATCACACCGGGCTTGGCCGTGGTTTTGGTGGGGGAGGACCCGGCGAGCCAGGTCTATGTTCGCTCAAAAGGCAAGCAGACGGTGGAGGCTGGCATGGCCTCGTTCGAGCATCGGCTGGCGGCGGATGCCAGCCAGGACGCCTTGCTGGAGATCGTCGAGCAGCTGAACGACGACCCCAAAGTGCACGGCATTTTGGTGCAATTGCCCTTGCCCGAGCACATGAATGCCGAGTTGATCATAAATGCCATCGACCCGGCAAAGGATGTGGATGGGTTCCATATCTCAAATGTGGGTCTGCTGGGCACCGGGCAGAAGGCCATGGTGCCGTGCACGCCCCTGGGATGTCTGATGATGCTCAGGGCCCATCATGGCAGCCTCTCGGGGCTGAACGCCGTTGTGGTCGGACGTTCGAACATCGTGGGCAAGCCCATGGCGAACCTGCTGCTGGGGGACAGTTGCACGGTGACCATTGCCCATTCCCGCACGAAGGATCTGCCGGCAGTGTGCCGTGCCGCTGACATCCTGGTGGCGGCGGTCGGTCGGCCCGAGATGGTGCCGGGCGCATGGGTAAAGCCCGGCGCTACGGTGATCGATGTGGGCATAAACCGCGTCGATGCGGGCGAGGGCAAAACCCGGTTGGTCGGCGATGTGCATTTCGAGAGTGCCGCGGGGGTGGCTGGGGCCATCACACCCGTGCCGGGCGGCGTCGGCCCGATGACCATTGCCTGTTTGTTGGCCAACACCTTGACCGCATGCTGCCGTGCCCATGGCTTGCCGGAGCCCGAAGGACTGACCGCCTAGGGTTCAACCAGCGGGACGGCATAGGCCTTAGGCCCGGTGAGCACGGCCAATGTGCCGGGTCCGGTGAGGGGCAAAAGCGCCTCGGACTAGGTGGGCAGCCCGCCGGTATACAGGCCGAACGCCGGCAGGATCACCTTGTCGGTGGCGATCAGAAAAGCGGGGCGCGAAATCAAGCGTCCCCGGATCACCAACCGGTGCTTGGGGTGGTAGTGGCCCGACACCTCGCCGGGGTCTGCGCTGGTGTTCGCGATGTGGCGGAAGGTGAGCGGCCCACGCTCCAAACTGGCCATATGGGTCCCGCCGATCAGGACAGGGCCTGAGTCGTGATTGCCCTCGATCCAGATCCAGCGCCGCCCCCCCATCAGGGCGGCAAGGCGCAGGCGGCTGTCTTCCTCCAACGCGCGTTCGGCGGCGAGATCGTCGAAACTGTCGCCCAAACAGACCACGGTTTTGGGGTCAAGCTCGGTCACATCCAGGGATAGGCGCGTCAGCGTCTCCAAGCTCTCATAGGGGGGCAACAGCGCGCCACCGCGCCGGGCCATCCGCTCGGACTTGCCCAAATGCAGGTCAGAGACCGCCAGCAACCGCGCCTCGGGCCACCAGAGCGTGCCAGAGGCGCGCGCGACCAACTGCGCCCCGTGAAAGCTGAATTCATACCCGGACATGGGCTAGACAAAAGAGGAACATCGCCGGGCAATCAAGCACGCAGTTGATGCAACCCGGCCTCCTGAAGCATCCGCGTCGTTTCCGTTTCAAGCAGTTGCTCTTCGGCCATACCTTTGATCGGGATGCGCCCGTGTTCCAGCAGCAAAGGGGCGGCGAACGGGGTGATATGGGGCGTCTGGATATGGGCGTGACGGCCCTGGGTTCGGCTGAGCATCTCCTCGATCCGTTCGAAATCCACCAGGCCGCGCGCGGCTTCTTCCCGCGTGATTTTCAGCATCAGGTGCTCGGGATCAAAGCGGCGCAATGTGTCATACAGGATATCGGAGGAGAAGGTCGCCTGGCGACCGGTCTTGCGCTTGCCTGGATGATTGCGTTCGATCAGGCCCGCGATTATGGCGGAGGCACGGAAGGTGCGCTTCATCACCGCGTTCTCGCTGAGCCAGGTTTCCAGATCGGCCCGAAGATCGGCCTGGACCAACAAAGGTGCTGGATCCACAACCTGGTGAAGCGACCAAACCAGCACGGCATAGTCCGTGGCGACAAACCCCAAAGGGGCAAGCCCCGCATCCTCCATCCGGCGGGTGAGCAACAGGCCCAAGGTCTGGTTGGCGTTGCGCCCAGCGAAAGAGTAGAGCGCGAAATAGTGGCGGTCGGCGCGCCGAAAGCTTTCCGACATCAATTGCCCGCGCGCGGGCAGGCGCGAGATGCGGGTTTGTAGGTCCAGCCAATCCTGGGTGTGCTGGGGCAGGCCGGACCAGCGGTCGCGGTCCTGCAAAATATCGAGAAAGCGGTTCGACAACTCCACCGAGGTGGCCATGCGGTATCCTGCAAACACGGCGATCTTCGGCTCGCGGCCAGGGTCCCGGGTCACCTCGATGACCATTTCGCGCAGCCCTTCATAGCGCACGGTTTGCCCACCGATCAGAAACGTGTCGCCTGGCACCAGGGTGGCGGCGAACGCCTCTTCAACCTCGCCCAGGGATGCACCGCCCCCGCCGCGTCCTTTGATTTTCACGCCCAAGGTTTCTTGGTCGAGGATGGTACCGATGTTCATGCGCAAGTTGCGCGCAGTTCGAGGGTCGCGCAGTTGCCACTTCCCCTCCCGCTCCACCAGCCTTTGCCAGCGGTCATAGGCGCGCAGGGCATAGCCGCCGGTGGCGCAGAATTCCAACACTTGGTCAAAGTCGGCCCGGCTGAGCGTGTGGTATGGCCCTGCGGTCTTGATCTCGCAATAGAGGGCGTCGGCGTCGAAGGGGCCCGAGCACGCGGTCAGCAACACGTGCTGGCACAGCACGTCGAGCGGGCCTTCGGTGCGTGGCGACCGGTCGAGATCCTTGGCATAAACCGCCTCCAACGCGGCATAGCATTCGATCACCTCGAACCGATTAGCGGGCACCAGGATGGCGCGGCTTGGCGTGTCATAGCGATGGCCTGCGCGCCCAATGCGTTGGACCAAGCGTTTGACGTTCTTGGGCGCGCCGATTTGGATCACCAGATCCACATTTCCCCAATCGATCCCAAGATCGAGCGAGCCGGTGCACACAATTGCGCGCAGCTCCCCCGCGACCATCGCACCCTCTACCTTCTCCCTCGCGGTGCGGCTGAGCGAGCCATGGTGGATCGCAATGGGCAAACCTTCGGAGTTTTCCACCCAAAGCGCCTGAAAAAACAGCTCTGCCTGGGCGCGGGTGTTGATGAACACAAGGGTGGTTTCGGCGCGCCGGATCTCCTCCATCACGTCCGCAACGGCATAGCGCCCCCCCTGTCCGGCCCAGGGCGGGGGCAACAGCGGCTCCATCAAGGTGATCTGCGGCTCGGGGCCCGGGTCGGCCGCAAGAATGTTGCACCCGGTGGGGGCCAGGAATTGGGCGAGTTTTGGCGGGTCCTCCACCGTCGCGCTGAGGCCTACACGCCGCAAGTTCGGCACCAGCCCTTGCAGGCGCGCAAGGCACAGCATCAATTGGTCGCCGCGCTTGCCCTCGGCCAGGGCATGGATCTCGTCCACCACCACCCGTTCGAGCCCTGCAAAGATGCGCGGCGCATCCTCGTAGGACAAAAGCAGCGACAGGCTCTCAGGCGTGGTCAACAGGATCTGGGGCGGGTCCTTGCGCTGGCGCAGGCGGTCCGACTGCTTGGTGTCACCGGTGCGGTCCTCGATCCGCAGATCAAGGCCCATCTCGTCCATCGGGCGGCGCAGGTTGCGTTTGATGTCGGCTGCCAGGGCCTTGAGGGGGGAGACATAGAGGGTGTGCATGCCCGGGCGCGGATTTGCCGCCAATTCCACCAGACTGGGGAGAAAACCGGCCAGGGTTTTACCCCCACCGGTGGGCGCGATCAGCAGGGTGGCCGTGTCCTGGGCGCGCCTCAGCAGCTCCAACTGATGCGGGTGGGGCTGCCATCCCTGGTTGGCAAACCAGTCAGCAAAAAGGTCGGGCAGTTTGGTCACAGGGCCGATCTCACTCGCGCGGGTGTAGGCCCTTAAGTGCAGCGATCAGCGCTTGAGGCAAGGCCAGGTCAGCCCCGTCCGGCGCGCCGTCCATCGCGGCCTCTACATCCTTGACCAGAATTCCGATGGAATTGTCGGGGCGCAACCCATCGCGCGCAAACTCGATCTGATCGAAGGCACTGCCAAACCAGGTTTGCCCGGAAGAGGCATGAAGCACGCGCAGCAAGGTCGCGTCCTCCACCCCCAACGCGTCGGACCAGTGCAGCGCTGTGCGCGTGGCCGCAACCGAGGAAGCGGCCACCAGATTGTTCAGCACTTTGACCACCATACCCGCCCCAAAAGGCCCGCAATGGGTGATGGTTTTACCCATCGCTTCAAAGAGAGGCATGGCCTCCGCAATATCATCGCACGTGCCGCCCAGCATGAAGCTGAGCCGCGCCTCGCGCGCGGCAATCGCGGCCCCGGACATGGGCGCGTCGATCACGCAAAGATGGGACGGCAATCGGGGCCTGAGCGCGCGGACGTAGTTTGGCGACAGGGTCGAGCTGATCACGATGCGCCGCAGGTTTGGCGCCCTGGCAAAACCTTGTGCGCCGAAAAGCACCTGTTCGGTTTGCTCGGCATCGCGCACAACGGTGATGAGGGTCTGGATCTGGCTTGCAAAGGTCTCGGCGTCGGCCAAATGCTGGGCAAAGGTCCCGAACGCGTCCGCCGGGCGCACGTCAAAACCAAGGGTGGGAAAATCTGCTGCGATCAGGGCCTCGGCCATGGGCTGACCCATGCGCCCGCAGCCCGCAACGCCGATCACTGTTTAGCTTTCATCCACGAACAGGTTGGCCCAGGCCCGGTCCACCAGGTTCACGCTCATCTCTCGCGGCAGCCCCTCATAGTCGGCAATTGAGAGCATCTGATCGATTAAGAACGGCGCGTGATAGCTTGCAAACTGGTTGTTCACCTCTGGGTATTTGGTTTTCAAAAGGTGGGTCAGCACCCCCTCATCCGGGTTCAGCTTGTAGTGCCGGGCAATCTTGATGAAGATTTTGATGAAGTCGTCGCGGCCTGGGTTGTCCACCTTGATCTTATAGTAGATCCGGCGCAGGGCCGCGCCGTCGAACATCTCGGACGGCAAGAAGTTGGTGGAAAAGATCACCAGCGTGTCGAAGGGCACCATAAACTTTTGGCCCGATTGCAGCGACAGGATGTCGAAGGAGCTTTCCATCGGAACGATCCAGCGGTTGATCAGGGCCTGTGGCGGCTCGGATTGGCGACCAAGGTCGTCCACGATAAACACGCCACCGGTGGCCTTTAGCTGCAAGGGCGCTTGGTAGGTGCGGCTTACGCTATTGTAATTCAGGTCGAGCATGCCAAGCGTCAACTCGCCACCCGTCATCACCGAGGGGCGGCGGCACAGCAGGTAACGCCGGTCATAGTTTGGACCGGCCCGGCGCAGGGACGTGCCTGCGTCGTCCACAGTCGGCTCGGCAATGGTGTGTACAATCGGGTCATAGACCGAGATCACCTGGCCAGAGTATTCGATGGCGCGCGGTACGTAGATTTTATCACCCAGCGCGTCACGGATTCCGTTCGAGATCGAAGACTTACCGTTGCCCGGCGGCCCATAGAGCAGAACCGAACGACCGGAGTTTACCGCAGGCCCAAGCTGGTCGAGCATGCCCGCGGGCAGCACCAGATGCGACATGGAGTTTTCCAGCCGCTCTTGGGTGATAACGGCGTCTCCGATCGACTGGCGCGCAGTCTGCTTCCAGTAATCTTCCATCGGGACGGGCAAGGCGCCATAGTATTCGGACTGGCTGAGGGCGTCCATGGCCCGCGCGCGCCCGCTGTCGGTCAACTGGTAGCGCACCTCGTTCGAGCCGAGCTGCGCCATCGAGCCCAGGGTTTCCACCAAATTGTCGGCCCGCGCGGCTTCGATCAATTCTTGGGCGATGGGCGGGACGACCCGCAGCACATCGGCAATCTCGGGCAGGACAGAAAGCGAGCGGCGGAACATGGTCTTGAGCAGGATGTCCCGCATCAAGATCATCTCGAGGCCCATATCATCCACATGCAGGGGGGCCTTGGGGGCAAAATCCATTTCGGGCCGGGACGCCATATCATTCATGATCGTTCTCTTTCACGGGCTGGCCTATGGGATAGGCGCGCTTTGCGGCCAAAAAAGGATGTTCGGCCCGATTTCCGTCAAGCTTGCGTGAGACGAGTATAGCGACACGGGCGAGATCGGGCAAAGCGTGAATGACTGAGGCGGATAAGCGATTTTTGGTATGGATCGCTGGAATTGGGGCAGTGTTCAGCGGGCTGCTGTTGATCCCGCAGAGCCTGCGCATGACAGGGCACGAAGCGGATCTTTTGCATGTGCTCGACCTGTCCTACCGGTTGGCGGCGGGGTACACGCCGCATATCGACTATCCCACGCCCATCGGGGTTTTTGCCTATGCGCCAATCTCGGCGCTGCTTGACCTGGGCATAAGCCCCGGGCGGGCGATCCTTTTGGCGTTTTGTGCGGCACTTCTGGTGTCTTTGCCGTTTGTGCTGTGGGCCAGCCTGTCGCGGCTGAGCGGTGCGCCCCGTTGGATCTTTGCGCTGTTTTGATAGGTGATGATGGGCAGCCTGGTACATGGGGGGGACGAGCCGTCGGTCTCGGTCTCGATGTACTACAACCGTTGGGCCTGGACGCTGGCCTTCAGTCTGTGGATCTTGCTGTTTCTGCCCGCGCGCCCGGGCTATCGCGCGCCTTTGGTCGACGGGCTTGTCCTGGGTTTGGGGTTCGCCGCATTTTCAGTCCTGATCTAGTTTGGATCAGTTCGCAGAATGCTACATCTCGGATTGCAGAGCATTGCTTTGTTGTTGGACAACGGTCGACCATAACCTATGGCTACGGTGAA
>JBCBNR010000090.1:0-9171 GCA_039821665.1 Pseudomonadota bacterium | reverse complement strand
GATCATCCAGCCCTACTGGCGTTCGCTCTTCTGCCACACCTCGGAACGCGTGAACGGCTATGGCATGCATCCCACTTTCGAGATGTACTTTGCTGAGACCTGGCTCTCGGACGCTTAAACGCCGAAACCGGGCGGGCGCTGTGATAGGCGCCCGCCCTGCCCTTTGAGGCACCCAAAACGGCACCAAACGCACAGCGCCCAAGAAGGCGCTGGCAACAGGGAACAACATGGTACTTTTCATCCTCAAGCGCTTGGGGGTCATGATCCTCACCGCTCTTTGTTTGACGCTGGTTGTGTTCTCGCTCGTGAACATTCCGCCCAACCTGGAAAAGCTGGCCAAAGAGCAGAACAACATGCGGATGAGCGACCAGCAGGTCACCATCTGGCTGCAGGATCAAGGTTTGGATCGCCCGATCCTTACCCGCTATGGCGAATGGCTGGGCGGCGTGGTCACCGGCGACATGGGCGACAGCACGCGGTTTCGCAAACCTGTCTCGGAGATCGTGGGCGAGCGGTTGTGGCTGACCGCCAAACTGATGTTCTGGGTGATGATCGTGATGGTGCCCTCTGCCCTGATCATCGGCGTGCTGGCGGGGATGCGAGAAGGCACCTTTCAGGATCGATCCCTGTCCACCCTCTCTATCGCGACAACCGCAACACCGGAATACGTCTCGGGCGTTGTGTTCGCGGTGATCTTCTCGTCCAAGCTGGTGGGGCTGCAATGGCTGTCCGCATCAGCCACAAAGGCGATGGAGCAGATCACCTTTTACAACTTCGCCCTGCCGGTGATGACCATGGCAATCTACGGCATGGGCTATATCGCCCGCATGACCCGCGCCTCGATGGCCGAGGTGATGACCGCGCAATATATTCGCACCGCGCGCCTAAAGGGCGTCAGCTTTGCCAGCATCGTGGTCAAGCACGCGCTTCGCAACGCATTGATAGCGCCCTTTACGGTGATCATGTTGCAGTTCCCGTGGCTGCTGACCGGTGTTGTGATCGTCGAGAATCTTTTCAACTACAAAGGCTTCGGCTGGTTGTTAGTGGAGGCCGCATCCAACAATGACATCGATTTGCTTTTGGCCTGTTCCATCGTCTCGGTGGTGGTCGTGCTCGTGACGCAGCTGATTTCGGATATCGGCTATGTCTACCTCAATCCACGCATCCGCGTCAGCTCGTAAGAGGTCAGCATGGAACCCCTTTCCTCCGGTCAAATCTTCGTCCAGGTGATCGCGCAATTCACGCCTGTATGGATCGCCCTGATCTTGTTCATGGGTGCAAGCGCTGTGTTCAAAAAGCGGTTGAGCCTTTACGGTCGTCTCTATGACAGCCCCATCGGTATGGTGGGGCTGGCGCTTGTGCTGTTTTGGGTGTTCACCGCGCTGATGGCCGATTGGGTGGCACCGTTCGACCATCTCGACCAGTTCCGGGCGCTCAAGAACAAACCCCCCGGTATGATCGAAGAAGAAAGCGGCTTGGCCTTTCTGTTCGGCGGGGACAACCTGGGCCGCGATGTGTTCAGTCGCATGGTTTATGGCAGTCAGACAGTCATGGCGATTGCCCCCGTGGCCACACTTTTTGCATTCATCGTTGGCATCGCTTTGGGCCTGCCCGCAGGCTATTATGGCGGCTATTTCGACACCGTGCTCAGCTTTTTGGCCAACCTGGTGCTCGCCTTCCCGGTGATCCTGCTATTCTTCTTGCTGGTCACGCCAGAGATTAGGTCAACACCGATCCCCGGTACCATGGCCGCTGTGTTGTTCCTGATCCCGATCCTGTTTTTTGCGGTGTTTATCTACAGCCGGTTCTCGACCCGACCCGATACGTTGGCGATGTATCTGATCCCTACCCTGCTGATCGGTCTCTTTTGCTATGTGCATCTGACCAATCTGTGGACACCGCTTGGGGTGTGGATGGATGCCAACCGCCTGAACATCTTTGTCTCGGTGGTGTTTGTGAACTCCCCCACGGTGTTTCGCATCGTGCGCGGCCTGACTATGGACATCAAAACCCGGGACTATGTTGCCGCGGCCCAAACCCGAGGTGAAGGGCCATGGTACATTATGATGTGGGAGATCCTGCCAAACGCACGGGGCCCGCTGATCGTGGATGCGTGCCTGCGCATCGGGTACACCACCATTTTGCTGGGCACCTTGGGCTTTTTCGGCCTGGGCGTCAGCCCAGAGAGTGCTGATTGGGGCATGACCATCAACGAGGGTCGCAAACTGCTGCGCTTGTTCCCGTGGGCCGCCCTGCCCCCTGCCCTTGCCATTATGACCCTGGTCTTGGGTCTCAACCTGCTCGCCGATGGTCTGCGCGAGCAAAGCTTGAAGGATTGAGCCATGGCGAAGTGGGAGTATGACGGCCCGGTCCTTGAGATCGACAACCTGAGCATCAGCTTTTTCACCCGGGCCGGCGAGATCCCGGCGGTGATGGACTTTTCTTGCGTCGTTCAACCGGGCGAAGCGATGGGTCTTGTGGGCGAAAGCGGGTGCGGAAAATCGACCGTGGCCCTGGGCGTGATGCAGGACCTTGGCAAGAACGGCAAAATTGTCGGCGGGTCCATCAAGTTCAAAGGTCGCGAGTTGAACGAGATGTCCGAGGCCGAGTTGCGCGACCTGCGCGGCTCGGAGATCGCGATGATCTATCAAGAGCCCATGGCCTCGCTCAACCCAGCCATGAAAATCGGACGCCAGTTGATGGAAGTTCCGATGATCCACGAGGGGATGAGCAAGGACGAGGCGTATAAGCTGGCCTTGGAAGTGGTGGAAAGCGTGCGCCTGCCCGACCCTGCGCGGATGCTCAACAGCTTCCCGCACCAGTTGTCCGGCGGGCAACAGCAGCGCATCGTGATCGCCATGGCGCTGATGTCCAAGCCAAGCCTTCTGATCCTAGATGAGCCGACAACAGCGCTCGATGTGACGGTCGAGGCGGGCATCGTCGATCTGGTCAAGGACTTGGGCAAGAAGTTCGGCACCTCTATGCTGTTCATCTCGCACAACCTTGGTCTGGTGTTGGAGACTTGCGACCGGCTGTGCGTGATGTATTCGGGCGAAGCGGTGGAGACCGGCTCCATCGAGGCTGTGTTCGACAAAATGCAGCATCCCTATACCCAGGGCCTGTTCCGCTCGATCCCGCTGCCGGGGGCGGATAAGAACGCGCGACCCCTGATTTCCATTCCCGGAAACTTCCCCCTGCCCCACGAGCGGCCGCCGGGCTGCAACTTTGGGCCACGTTGCAGTTATTTTGAGGAAGGCCGGTGCAATGCAGACGCCATCCCAATGTTCGAGGCGGGAGAGCGACACGAAACGCGCTGTCTGCGCTTCCAAGAGATCGACTGGAACGCGCCCCCTGCAGGTGCCATCAGCCAGCAAAAGACCGAGCCGGGCGATGTGGTTCTGAAGGTTGATGACCTGAAGAAATATTACGAGGTCGCGGCCAGCGCGCTGTTCTCTGGTGGGGACAAAAAGGTGGTGAAGGCCAACGAGACGGTCAGCCTGGAGGCCCGCGAGGCCGAAACCCTGGCCATCGTAGGCGAATCCGGCTGTGGCAAGTCCACCCTGGCCAAGGTTCTACTGGGCTTGGAGACCGCCACCTCCGGCGAGGTAGTGCTAGAGAACAAGGGCATCGGGTCAACACCCATCGAAAAGCGGGACACGCGCACAGTGGCGGATGTGCAGATGGTGTTCCAAAACCCGTTTGATACGCTCAACCCGTCCCATTCTGTGGGCAATCAGATCATCCGGGTGCTTGAGAAGTTCAAGGTCGGCAAGACCCAAGAAGAGCGCGAGCAAAAGATGCTGGAGCTGTTGGATCTGGTAAAGCTGCCTCGCGCCTTCGCCAAGCGGATGCCGCGCCAGCTGTCGGGTGGTCAAAAACAACGCATCGGGATCGCGCGCGCCTTTGCTGGTGCGCCCAAGGTGGTTGTGGCGGACGAGCCTGTGTCCGCGCTCGATGTGTCCGTGCAAGCGGCGGTGACCGAGCTGTTGATGGACATTCAGCGCGAAAGCCGCACGACGATGCTGTTCATCTCCCATGATCTGAGCATCGTGCGCTATCTCAGCGACCGGGTTGTGGTGATGTATCTGGGCCATGTGGTTGAAATGGGCACCACCGATCAGGTTTTCGCCCCGCCCTATCACCCCTATACTGAGGCGCTCTTGTCCGCTGTGCCCATTGCAGACACGTCTATCAGCAAAAAGCGCATTGTGCTCGATGGGGACATTCCTTCCGCGATGAACCCGCCTTCGGGCTGCCCGTTCCAGACCCGGTGCCGCTTCAAATCCGAGGTGCCAGGTGGGTTGTGCGAAAAAGAAGTGCCGCCCATGCGGGGCTTGGCGGACGGCCATTACGTGAAATGCCACCTCTCTCAAGAAAAACTGGACGAGATGGAGCCTGTGATCGTTCTGCACGCAGCGGAATAGACGTGGCTGTCCCCGCGTCGTAAAGCTGCGGGGACACGCGCGAGGCTGGGACCATGACGACCGATGAACCGGTGAGACAACCGTTAACCCCTTTGGCGGAGGGGGCGTATTATGCCGTCATCTTTACCTCTTTGCGCACAGAAGAGGACCATGGGTATGCCGCCATGGCCCAAGAGATGGACGACCTTGCCATCCAACAACCTGGCTATCTGGGCCATGAAAGTGCCCGCACAGAGGGTGGTGTGGGCATCACGATCAGCTATTGGCGGGACGAGCAGAGCATTCTGGCCTGGAAGGCCAATGCCAAACACCTTGTGGGGCAAAAGCTGGGGAAAAGCCGGTGGTATTCCGACTACACCGTGCGAATCGCCCGTGTGGAACGCGCCTATCGCGGCAGCTGAGTCGATCTAAACGCAAGTGTTTTGATCTAATTCCCTGCTCTTTCGTTAAATTGACGTTAAATTTTCGATCCCACCAAAATTTTCGATGGGGGGAAGGGACCGTGCTTTCTAAGCTTTGGTCACCGGCCTCGAATAGCCATGAACAGTTCTCGTGGGGGTCCTTGCCGGGGTTGTAGCTGCTGTGTATTGGCAGTAACTTTTCAAGGCTAATTTAAGCATTTCTGTGCCCTGGCTTACCGCCAGGGCACAATTTTATCATTCTACCACAATGATTTAGCGGAGGAAGCGCACCTTGAGGTCAGCCGCGAGCTTTGCCCACAAGCGACCACAACAGCGGGAACAAAAGGGCCGCCAGTGCCAGCTTCATTCCGTCGCCAATCACGTAAGGTGTCAGACCCCAAACCAGGGTTTGGTCCGCAAGACTGCTGTATTTCGCAAGGTCAAGCCGACCCGTCGTCTCGATCCAAGTGGACAGCCACAACAGACCCGGCACGTAAATCAGCGCATTGCCCACCAGCATCGCCCCCACCATTGTGAAAACATTGCGATCCCAGGCTTTGCGCGCTGCAAAGCCAAGCGCCAGCGTGGCGAGCACATAGCCCAGCAAATACCCTCCGGTGGAACCCATCATATAGCTTATGCCATTAAGCTCGGCGCTGGAATTGGCAAAGACATCAAACCCAAGACTGCCGATCAGCATATAGGCCAGGATCGTGGCCAGACCCAAACGCGGGCCGTAAGCCGCCCCAATTGACAGCACCGCGAATGTGCCAAGGGTGATCGGCACGGGCGAGGGCCACATGGCCACCTGGACCTTTGCAGACACTGCGAGGGCCAGGACGCCCAACACGAGCAACACCGCTTGTTTCACCAAGATACGGTCGCCTGGGACCTTTTCACTCAACACGGGCATGTGGGCAGCGGACATGGACGTCTCCTTTTCTTGGGCCGTTGCAGTGTCGTGCCACGGGCGGCAGATGGCCGCAAGCCCTACAAACGGGTGTAAACACTGTCGGATCGATAGGATTTGCGGGGGCCACTGACATCCCAAACCAGCCGCCACTGCGGCCAACGGGTCCAGTCATACCGCCCGGAGTAGCGATCGGGGGAGCAGTCATGGTGCACGTCGGTGGTGATCCCAGGGTGCATGTGGTGGAACGGGCGGCCATCGTCAAAGCGCACGGTCACGCCATCGGAACCCCTCTCCCAGAAATAGGTCCGCTCTGCCTCTACCCGTGTGCCGGTGGGCAAGGTCAGCACCCCTTGTTCGCGGTACCGCAACCCTGTGGGCGCCGCGTGGAACGTGACCCGGCCCTCCAGCGTTGCGGACCCCTGGGCATCCAGGATCCGCCGATGCAGCGACCAGTCCCCCGCGAAAGCGTCCAGCGGTATACCTTGTGTCTCCATGCCCCTGGCGCTACCAGGAACGCGATCCCAACACCACACCAGGAGCGTGCCATGATCCCTCGCTATTCTCGTCCGGATATGGTCGCCATATGGGAGCCAGCCACCAAATTTCGCATCTGGTACGAGATCGAGGCCCATGCCTGCGACGCCCAGGCCAAGCTGGGCGTCATTCCACAAGACGCCGCGACCGCCGTTTGGACGGCCAAGGACAAAACCTTCGATGTGGCGCGCATTGACGAGATCGAGGCGGTCACCAAGCATGATGTGATCGCGTTTTTGACCCATCTGGGCGAGCTGATCGGCTCGGACCAAGCGCGGTTCGTACACCAGGGCATGACCTCGTCCGACGTCCTAGACACTTGCTTTAACGTGCAACTGGTGCGCGCCGCCGACATCCTGTTGGCTGATCTTGAGGGGTTGCTCGCGGCATTGAAGCGGCGGGCGATGGAACACAAAGACACCGTGTGCATCGGGCGGTCCCACGGGATCCATGCTGAGCCAGTGACCTTTGGTCTCAAACTTGCGGGCATGTATGCCGAGATGGATCGCAACCGCCATCGCCTGGTGGCCGCGCGCGCCGAGGTGGCCACCGGTGCGATCTCCGGTGCGGTCGGCACCTTTGCCAATATCGATCCGGCGGTGGAGGCCCATGTTTGTGCCGCAATGGGCCTCGCACCCGAGCCGATCTCTACACAGGTGATCCCCCGGGACCGTCACGCCATGTTCTTTGCAACCCTTGGCGTCATCGCCTCGTCGGTGGAACGGATCGCGACAGAGATCCGGCACCTTCAACGCACGGAAGTGTTGGAGGCGGAAGAGTTTTTCTCCAAGGGCCAAAAAGGCTCGTCCGCGATGCCCCATAAGCGCAACCCCGTCCTGACCGAGAATCTGACCGGCCTGGCGCGGCTTGTGCGCTCCATGGCGCTGCCCGCGATGGAGAATGTGGCCCTGTGGCACGAACGCGATATCTCTCACTCCTCGGTGGAGCGGAACATCGGCCCCGATGCCACGATCACCTTGGATTTCGCGTTGGCGCGGCTGACCGGGGTGATCGACAAGCTGGTGGTCTACCCGGACAACATGGACAAAAACCTGAACCAATTCCGCGGGTTGGTGCATTCTCAACGGGTGCTGTTGGCGCTGACGCAAAAGGGCGTCAGCCGCGAAGACGCCTATCTGCTGGTCCAGCGCAACGCGATGAAGGTTTGGGAGGATGGCAAGGATTTCTTGACCGAGTTATGCGCCGACGCAGATGTGCGCGCGGCCATGTCCGAGGCCGAGATTGCCGAGAATTTCGATCTGGCGCATCACACCAAACATGTGGACACGATTTTTTCCCGGGTCTTTGAGAACTGAACACGGACCGGCCGCGTATATTTCCCCAATAGAGGGGAGAATGAACATGTTGAGCCGCAGAAACGTGTTTGCAATCTTGGCAGCCATGGCCGCGCAACCCGCCTTGGGGGCTGCGACGCGGGACTTCACCTTCGCCTCGATCGATGGCGGCGACATCCGGCTGAGCGACCATCGCGGGAAGCCAATCCTGGTGGTCAACACCGCCTCGCTGTGCGGCTTTACTTACCAATACGAAGGGCTTCAGGCGCTTTTTGAGCGTTATGGCGACAAAGCCCTGATCCTGGCCGTGCCTTCGGATGATTTCGGCGGACAAGAACTGGCGGACGAGGCGGCCGTGAAAGAGTTTTGCGAAGTGAACTTCGCGCTGACCCTGCCCATGACCGAGATCACGAAGGTGCGCGGCCCAAAGGCCCATCCGTTTTATGCCTGGGCTGCGCAGCAAGGGGTGCGCCCCTCCTGGAACTTCCACAAAATCCTGCTCGACGCCAACGGCCGCTTGGTGGGGGATTTCGGCTCGGGCACCGGGCCAACAAGCCCGCGACTTATACGTGCTTTGGAAAAATTGATCTCTGTGTGAACCGATCTGCCGCTCCTTGCGTCTGACGAACAGGGCATGAGGCCCCAGTTTAGACAAAGGACCAGATCAATGACCAAGATGACCATGATTGCCGGGCTGTGCGCCCTGATGCTCGCAACCGTTGCACAGGCGCAGGATTTCAGCTCGAACAGCCGCAACGACGCGCCGGGGGACCGGGTCGGGGTGGAGGAAGATCCAGGTGCGACCCGCGACTATAATTGCGGCGGAAAGAACATGTCGCCCTGTGATGATGACTTTGCAAAAGGGTGCGAAGATGGGGGTGGCGTGATGTCCGGTCAGCAGCGTTGGGGCGGCAAGACGTGCTTTAACGCGTTTGTGCACGAAGACCCGAACAAAGACACGTGATGCACCGGGGCAAGGGGCCGAGCGAGGCCCCCTGCCCTGGCTTTCTACTAAGGCAGATCCCTGTTTATGTCGTTCTGATCCACCGGCAGACCTGACAAGCGGATGATCGAGGCGAGCGTCCAACTGGCATCATCCTGATTGAAATCTCGACCGCTGAGCAAGGGGTCGGTGTCAGGGGTCCAGGTGGGATCCGCGTTGACATACGAGCATGGATCCCCCTTCAGCAACCCTGCAAAGACTGAACACACAATGATGGAACCCACGCGGCCCAACATGTTGCCCCGGTTGGCACCGGGGATCGTTTCAGCCTCACGCAGAACATAATACCAAAGGCTTTCAGGCTCGTGGTCTTTCAGGTCCACCTGTTTGACGCCAAATTTACGTGCCACATCCAGGCCCGAGGGCAGCCCCAGATCCACGCCACGGCGCAGGTTGCGGAAGGCCAGGATATTTTCGGCTTCCCCCAACGGCCCCTCTTTAAGATGGCTAAGGGAGTTCGCGAGCTTAGTGTCGATCTTGCGCGCCATCTGCGGGAACGGCCCGGCGCTGGAGGTCATCTGCAAAAACCAATCCCATTGAACCACTGTATCTTCGGTCAACGGGCGGAAGCCGCGCAAATCCTTCGGATCGTCCGCATCTC
>JBCBNR010000089.1:0-9201 GCA_039821665.1 Pseudomonadota bacterium | reverse complement strand
GTCTATGTGAACGATGCTTTCTCCGCCGCGCACCGCGCCCACGCCTCGACCGAAGCGTTGGCGCGGCGGCTGCCCGCGTGCGCGGGACGGTTGATGCAGGCGGAGCTGGAGGCGCTCGCCAAGGCGCTGGAGACGCCGGAGCGCCCGGTGATCGCCGTCGTCGGCGGGGCGAAAGTCTCGACCAAGCTGGAGCTTCTCGGCTCGCTGGCGGAAAAGGTGGACCAGATCATCATCGGCGGCGGCATGGCGAACACGTTTCTGGCGGCGCAGGGCAGGGCGGTGGGCAAGTCGCTCTGCGAGCATGATCTAGCCGCAACGGCGCTGGGCGTCGTCGCTCATGCGGCGGAGCAGGGATGCGAGATCGTTCTCCCGAAGGATGTCGTCGTCGCGCGCGAGTTTCGCGCGGGCGTCGCGCATGAGACCGTAGCGGCGGACGCCTGTCCGGAGGACGCGATGATCCTCGACGCCGGGCCTGAGACGACGGCCGATATCCGCGCCCGTTTCGACGGAGCGAAGACGGTTGTTTGGAACGGACCGCTCGGCGCGTTCGAACTCACGCCGTTCAACGCCGCCACCGACGCTGCGGCGCGACACGCCGCTCAGTTGACCGAAGAGGGGCGGCTTCTGACTGTCGCGGGCGGCGGCGATACCGTCGCGGCGCTCAACGCATCGGGGGCGGCGCGGCGGTTCACCTACGTCTCCACCGCGGGCGGCGCGTTCCTCGAGTGGCTCGAAGGCAAGACGCTGCCCGGCGTCGCCGCGCTTGAGGACGCTGGCTGAAACTGTCGGGCCGATTGCGGGGCGTCCAGCGGCAACTTTCTGATTTCGCTAGGAAAAATCGAGAGGATTTCGGAATCCTAGAACGCGCTAGTCGTTTGTCAACCGACCGGTTCGCCCAGCCCGCGTCACTCGTTCCCCATGCAGCGCGCGAGATGCGGCGCGTCTCCGGCGCATAACGCGATCAGCTCCGCCGTCGCCAGCGCGGTGCAGAACTCCCCATGCATCGAGGCGACCGAAAGATCGTGGACCAGCGCGGGATCATGGTCCGCGCCGTCCGGTCCGACCCGGTTCGTCGTCGCGCAGGCGTCCTCCGCTAGGTAGACGTCGAAGCCCATGTTCCCCGCCATGCGCACTGTCGTCTCGACGCAGAAATTGGTGAAGAATCCGCCGACGACCAGCCGGCGAACGCCTTCGCGGCGGAGCGCGATCTCCAGCCCTGTGCCGATGAAGCCGCTGTTGACGTCCTTCTCGATCACGACCTCGTCCGCCCGTGGCTCCAGCCCCGCGATCTGCGCGCCGCCGGGTAGGGAGAATTTGAGCGGGGAGGCGGCCTCCCGGCTGTCATGGCGGGTGAAGAAAACCGACAGGCCGGCGCCTCGAAAGGCAGCGAGAATGTCGCGCTGGCGTTCTTCGGCGTCCGGATTGTTGCGGCGGCCCGTGGGCCCGCCCCAATGCGTCAGATCGTTGACCCCGACCTGCACGTCGATCAGGAGCAGGGCGGCGTCTGTTTCGAACTTGGGTATCATGTGCTCTCCCTCACGTTTCGCGCGAAGATGGCCGGACCGCGCAGCGCTTTCAATCGGCTTTCGCTTGACCCCGCGCGTCCCGCCGCGATACCGGATCGCCAACATCGCACGCCAGCCGGAGACCTCCGATGAAAGCCACACGCGCCGTCCAGAAGATTCTCGCGAACTATGAGGGCGAAACGCCCGGCGTGAAGGGCAAGCTCTGCCAGATGTTGATGCAGGGGAAACTCGGGGGCACCGGCAAGATGATCATCCTGCCCGTGGACCAGGGTTCGAGCACGGGCCGGCGCGGTCTTTCGCGCCCAACCCCGCGGCCTATGACCCCCATTACCATTATCAACTGGCCATCGATGCGGGGCTGAACGCCTATGCGGCCCCCTTGGGCATGTTGGAAGCAGGGGCCGACACGTTTGCAGGGCAAATTCCCACGATTTTGAAGGTCAACTCCGCCAACTCGCTGATCCCCAAAGTGGCCTTGAAAGACCAGGCTATCACCGCGACGGTGGATGATGCGCTGCGGCTGGGCTGCTCGGCCATTGGGTTTACGATCTATCCAGGCTCGGCGGCGGGTCTGGACATGTTCGAAGAGATCGCAGCGATGCGCGAAGAAGCCGCGGCCAAGGGTCTTGCCTCGGTTGTATGGTCCTATCCGCGCGGGGAAGACCTGGACAAGGCAGGCGAGACGGCGGCCGATATCGGCGCCTATGCTGCGCAAATCGCGGCTCTGCTGGGGGCCCATGTGATCAAAGTCAAACTGGGCACGGATCATCTGAGCCTGCCGGAGGCGAAAGCCGTTTACGAAGACGAGAAGATCGACATCTCCACCCAGGCGGCCCGGGTCGCGGATGTAATGAAATCGGCCTTTGATGGGCGCCGTATCGTGATCTTCTCGGGCGGGGCGAAGAAAGGCGCGGACAGTGTTTATGATGATGCCCGCGCGATCCGCGACGGCGGCGGGCACGGGTCGATCATCGGCCGCAACACCTTCCAGCGAGAGCGCAGCGATGCGCTCGATATGCTGGGCAAGCTTGTCGACATCTATAAGGGCAAAGCCTAAGCCGACGGGACGCGGCACCGGGCCCATTGAGGACCCGACGCCGCGTCGCTGTCGCGGGCACTGATCTAAGCGATGGTCAGGTGTCTGCGGTTAGGGAACTTGCTGAGACGCGGTTCGGGGCTGGTTTGCCCTTACCGCAGCTTTTCGAGGATTGCGGGGCAAATCGCATCCGCGTCAAGGCCACGCGCTGCCCTGCGTTTGCGCGAACCTTTTGCCGGCCCGGGCTCACCTTTGCGCTGCAAAAAGGTCGGTTCCGTCCTAAAAGGCTTGGAACGTCATGGTGGTCAGCGACCGCTCGATCCCGTCCACATCCACGATCATCGCGTTGATGAAGCGGCCCGTATCCTCGCCCTCGGGGATGTAGATCTTGAGCAACAGATCATAGGTGCCAGAGGTGGAATACATCTCTGAGTGCACCTCTTTGTCGGCCAGCGCATCGGCCACCTGATAGGTTCTGCCGGGCGCACATTGGATCTGAACAAAGACGCAGGTGGTCATGGGACACTTCTCCTTTGGCCTATTATTGCGCGGGAACCAGGGCTGCGCGCAAGCTCTGGGCGGACGGGTTTTGCCGCTCGGGGCGCAGCACATCGCGCGCCACCATCGGGTGCAGGGTCCCCTGGGCGTCGGTGATCATGGTGGGTTCGAAATGGCCTTCAAGATGGGCAGGCATGGGCACATTGGGCCGGTAGAGGCGCGACAATGGCTGTGTGGTGGTCACATATGTCCGTTCTTCCTGCTCGCGCGCGCCGGGCATCCACGCCATGTTGTTCACGTTCATCGACGGCGAGATCAGCCGCGCGCCATTGCCCAACAAAATGCCCATCTGTTTTGCGTTCAGACGGCCCCGATAGTGCCGGTAGAACCGCCAGGACCGGGCTAGGATCCGGCGTCTGGCCCAATCGAGCTTTTTCATGCGTTTGATAAAGGCGGTGACCTCGTGCAGATCGTTTTGCGGTCGCAGCACTTGGGTCACCCCGTCCATATCGCGCAGGCGCGTAGAGGGCAGAAACCGACCGTCCTCCAGCACCTGGTCGAAGATCGGCGTGCCCAAAAGCGGGATCGTCATAGACATAAATGCAGGCAGCGGGATGCGGTGGTGATCGATCAAAAACCCCATCTGCTCTTCCATCTCGGCCACGGTCTGCTCGGACGGATCGAAGATCATGCCGTATTGATAAACGATGCCCGCCTCTAGGCAGCGCTCGATCGCCTCCATCTGCGGCAGGGCCAGGTTTTGCTTTTTGTCATAGCGTTTCAGCTGTTCGGGATCCAACGTCTCCACGCCCGAGAACAACCCCACACAGCCCGCTTTCGCGGCCTGCTCCAACAGCCCCTTGCGCGCGTAAAAGTCGTTGGTCACCAGGGCGATCCAGCCTTTGAACCAACCGTCGCGGTAAAGCTCCTCCAACAGGGCCAGCTTTTGGTGGTAGTGGCGCATGTTCGAGCCAAGGAAATTATTGTCCACAAACAGCAGGTACTTGCCCTTGGGCTGGCTGGTGATCTGCGCGCGGATATAGTCCAAATCATAGGTCTGATAACCGCGCCCCTCGCCGGTGAGCGCACAAAAGCTGCATTTGAAATTGCAATACCGCGTGCTTTCCACATAGGTGATTGGGCCCTTGAAGCCCATCAGATCGAACCGGGGCAGCGGGTTGGGATTGACCGCCTGAGGCCCAAAGACCTCGCGTGCGATCTCGCCCATCTCTTCGATGTCCCCTTGGGCGGCAAAGTCGAAAATAGGCGCTGCGGACACGGGCAGATTGCGCACCGCAGGCCCGCCTGCGACCACCACCACCTTTGGATTGGCCACACGGGCATGGGCGGTGATGTGCTTCATGCGATCGAAGGCCGAGGTCACCCCCGTAAGCACCACCATATCGGCCCGCGCCAGACGCGCCTGATCAGTCAGCGGGCCCGAATGAAACTCGCTGTATAGATCCAGATCACAGGTCTCGGGGTGGAAAGCACCGGCCAGAAAGGCATGGGCCACCCCTTGGGGAAAGAAATGGGGGCGACCGCCGAATTGGCGCATCTCGTCGAAATGGGCGATCACCAGCAGGATGCGGGGACGCCGGAAGGGGGGGTTGGTCACACAGGTCTCATGAGAGTTGGAGGCCAGGCATAGGGGGCGTCACCTGATCGGAGGAAAGGATCTCAGGGGTAATCTCGGGCCGTGGCACGCGCGCCGCTTCAAGCGCTGCGGTCAACAGGTCCGGGCGGCTCTGGTGGGCCTCGGCAGAGGTCTGAGCCATCACCAGCCGTTCGCGGGCAATCAACCCGGCCAACGGCATTTGCAACGTGTCTGCCGCTGCGACCGCTTTGGACCAGGCGTCCTGGGCCTGGCGCGGCTTGCCCGCAATCATCGCCATGTCGCCAAGGGCGCGGTGCAGGTCGGGCTGGCCGATGGGGTAGGATTTCGAGAAAACCTTAAGCTTGCGCACCACTTCTGTGCCATGCGCGCCATAGGGTTTCGACGCGGCACCGGCAGGATCAGCGGCGACCATGCGCAAACAGCAGTCAAAGGCAAGGGTCAGCGCGGGTAAGGTGCGGGACTTCATGCCCGATGTGGTGTCCTTAAGATGGGACATCCCAAGCTCCAACCACTGGTCCGCGGCCCCAAGGTCCCCCCGGTCAATGGCATCCGCGCTGAGATGCGCGCAACCCTCCACCCGGTGAATGCTTTCCAATTCGTTGCTTTCATCGCGCACCAGATGGGACAGCAGCGCGAGATCCGCGCGCACCTTCTCCACCTCGCCCAGGACCCGGTTGCCGCGAATACGCCCCAAAAGCGCGCAGGCCAGCACCTGCATATCGTCATAGGATTGTCCAAACTCAAACGCCGCATCCACCAGCTTGGCCCAAGGCCGGTGGCCTTGGAACGTGGCGGTCAGCAGCCAAGGGCCCGAGATCGTCTCCAACCCCACCGCATTTTCACACCACAGCCGCGTGTCGCCCAAATTGTGGGCCATCTCCAACCCCGTCTCATAATGGGCGCGGGCCTGTTCCCACTTGGCGGTAGAGGTGGCGTACAGACCCGACAGCAGCGAAACGCGTGCAATGGTGCTTGGCTCGTCAAAGGCTTGCGCCAGCTCGGCGGCACGGCCCAAATAGTGATCCGCCTGAGAGCGCCAGGGAATGACGCCACAGATTGCCCCAAGCGAGGCATAGTTGACAGCCAATGCAGGCGTTGCCTGCCCCAGCGATCCCGCGAGATTGGCCGCAGACAAGGCCGCGTGCAGCAAATGTGGCTTTCGCCCAGAAAAATAGTAAATCCGGGTCAAGCTTTCATAGGCCAAGGCCGCCTGGTGGGTCAGGCGCGCCTGGGCCGTGCTTGCCTCGAAACTGCCCAAGCGTTCCACTGTGCCGTCACGCCCACCACGCAAACGGTGCTTTGTCTGACGCGCGACCTGTCGCAGCAAGGCCACCACCAAGCCTGGCTTGCCCACAGGCAACGGATACCCCGCCAAAGACAGCCCGGTGGTATAGCTTGCCTCGGCCAGGGCCATCAAACCCAATTGACCACAGGCGCGCGCGTGCATGAGATGCGCGGTGGCCAGGTGCTCGGGGTTTATCGCAGCACTTGGATGAGCGTCCAACAGCCCGAAAAACTCGTCCAACAGCTCTTTGGCGCCGGTGCTGTCATACTGGCGCAGGCGCAAGGCCGCGACCTGGTCGAGATAGCTGATCACCTTGTCCGCCCGACCCGCATTTCGCCAATGGGACAGGATCACCGGCAAGGTCTCCACCCCTTGCGAGGACGGTTCCCCCTCGAACGCCTGAGCGCAGGCCACATGGGCCGCGGCGCGCTGGTCCGACAGCAGACCGTCATAGACCAGATCGCGGATCACCTGATGGCGGAAGGCAAGCGTCGTGCCCCTGCCCTCTCGCAGGCTCAGCAACCGCTGGTCCGAGATGCGCGCAAGTGCGGCGTCCAAATCCAGGCTGGCATCGCGCACCATCGGCAGGCGGCGCAGAAAATTCAGATCAAAGCTTAGGCCCAGAACGCTCGCCCATTTCAACAGCATCTGATCATCCGGGTCCAATGTGTCCAAACGGGTCTGGATCGTGGCCGACAGAATATGGGGCAGCGCCACGCCACCACGGCCCTGGGCGGCCTCCAACACGGCCACGGGAGACGCGCCTGAACGCAATTGACCGTTGAGCAGCAGGCACAGCTCGTGCACGAACAGAGGGTTGCCGTCGGAGGTGCCAGCCACCGCTTGGGCCATCGCTGATTTCTGCACCTCGCCCACCTCCAACAGGTCTTCGGCCAGGGCCTTGGCGGAGGTCTCGCTCAACCGGCTGAGCGAAATCATATCATGCTTCAACTCAAGCGTATCGAGCTTGTCTTGAACCCGGGCAAGATCATCTCGGCTGCGGCTCGACAACAAGACCAGGCCTGGTGGATTTGCCTGGGCCACCCGCGCCAGCACCCCCCAGGAGCGATCATCCATCCAGTGCACATCTTCGATCACCAAGCAGTGCCCGGGCCGGTCAAGGGCGTGCGCCAAGATCGCCGCCAGCATCGCTTGGGTGTTTTCCGCGCGCACCGCCTCGGGCAGGGACGCCGTCAGCCGGGTCTTGGCAAAGCGCAGATCGAAAATCTCATTGAGAAGAGGCGCTTTTTCCGCATCTCCCAGGATATCCTGCAGCCGTTTGCGCACTGTGTCCTGGGCGGCCTCGCGATCACCTTCCGTCTGCTCGCCAAACAGGCAGGATTTGAGGATTGGACGTAGCGCCAAATAGGGGCTTTTGGGGTCGGTCGCATCGGCTGACCCCACCAGAACTTCGCCGCCCGAGGCGCGCAGCACCCGGGTCATCGTTGCGATCAGGGCCGATTTTCCGACCCCAGGCTCCCCTTCGACCACACACAAGGCAGGCGCGGTCGCCCTGCGCTCTTGGGCCAGGTGGAGCAGCGTCTCTAGCGCGTCCTCGCGACCATGGAGGCTGACCTCACCCTCGACGAACTGCGGGGGAATGCGTTTGAGCGGTATATGCGCCTGGACCGAGCGGCGAATCCCGGCCAGCGAGAACGGCCAGGGGCCGTCGAAATGGATCGTGCGGCGCGAGGCCTCGAACGTGGCATCATCCGCAAGCGACCGACCGGCCGCGACCGCGCCCAAACGCGCGGCCACATTCACGGCAGGGCCAAGCACGGTGTAGTCCCGCCGCCGCTCGGGGCCGACGGGGCCGCAAAACGCCTTGCCCGTGGCAAGCCCACACGAGACGGTGAAATCCTCGTCTTCCAGCGCTTTGCGCAAATCCTCCACCGCCGAGACGGCGCGCGGCGCGTCATCCTCATGCGCCTGACCCGGCAGGCCAAAGACGGCGAGCACGACAAGGGTGCGGTCCTCGACCCCCAGACGCAGCACCTCGCCAGCCTGTCGGGCAACAGCCGCTTTGACCGCCACTGCGGTCTGGTTGCAACGGGGCAAATCCAATGCGCCTTGGGCGGGCGAGCACCGGATAAAGGCCACCGTCACGGTGCGCATCTCGCCCACCCAACCGGCGAGCGACGACGACAGGCGACGGCGCAGCACGCTGGGCAGATAGGGCCCAACATCCAGCCCCGCAGCTGCCGCTGGCGCAGGGGCAACCTTGGTGGGTGGCGCTGGAAAATCCACCAAACGCACGGTTCCGTCGGGGCGGTGATCAACTGTGACGTCACCGCCCAGTTGGAATGCAGCGGTGGACGAGATCATCACCTCGCCCGCGTCCGCGCGCACGCACAGTGCCTTGCACTCTTCCACCGCAGGACCCGAGGGCATCAGATAAGTCCGCTCGGCCCACTCGCCGATATGGATCAGGTCGATGCCACCCACGCCGATGGCCATGCGCAGTTTATAGACGCGGTCCGCCACCTCCCAATTGCCAAGGGAGGTGTTCAACTCCACCGCGCACGCGCAGGCCGCAGCAAGCTTGCTGTCCTCAGGGGCATCCGGCGACCACAGCCATCCCACGGACAGGCTGTCGCCCTCAAAGGCCATCACCGTGCCGCCCCAGCGTTCCACCACTTCGATCATGCGGGTGAAAAAGCCGGTCAGCACATCGTGGATTTTGTCGCCGCCGCGCGGATCGGTGCGCGACAGGCGTTGGGTCAGGTCGGTGGAGCCTGATACATCCACGTCCAGATAGGCGCCATGGAACGTTTCAACGAAAGGCAGCGAAGGCTTCGCGGTCAGAACCTTCGACCACGCCGTCAGCGCGCCCGAGACATACCCAGCCTCGGGCTGTGATATGGTTTGGGTTTCCATACCTATCCCCCGTTTGTCGGTACCCTAGCAGGCGCGATGGCCCGCGCAAGCGCGCGCGGGCCTGTGTCACGATGTTTTACCACCCACTTTCCTGCATCAAGCGGCGCACAACCGATGGATGAACGATGCCGCCCGTTCCCCTGGCCGAGCGGTGCGGGTTCGCCCGACTGACATCGCCCGCAGCGCTGGCGCGGATAAAGTGAAGCGCCTCTTCAAGATCCTCGACCAAGGGTTCAGGGCCCAGATCCGCATGCAACGCCTCGATCGTGGTCGGCTGACCGGTCAAGATCTCGTAAAGGCGCAGCAGGATCTGGTCTTTTTCCATCAGCAGGGCATAGATCGGACGAGACACGTCTGAACT
>JBCBNR010000088.1:0-9244 GCA_039821665.1 Pseudomonadota bacterium | reverse complement strand
TGCAAGACGAGGCGGCCGCGCTGTCCCATCTGGCGCGATCCTGTCCGATCCCCGCGCCGCTTCATGCCCAGGCCAGCGCCCGGGCCAAGGCCTTGGTCACCCATATCCGCAGCCGCAAGACCCCAGGGCTGATGGAGGTCTTCTTGGCCGAGTATGGCCTTTCGACGGAGGAAGGGGTGGCGTTGATGTGCCTGGCCGAGGCGCTTTTGCGCGTGCCGGACACGGATACCATAGACGCGCTGATCGAGGATAAGATCGCAGCGTCAGAGTGGAGCGCGCATTTGGGCCAATCCTCCTCGCCCCTGGTCAATGCCTCCACCTGGGCGCTGATGCTGACGGGCAAGGTTCTGGCGGGGAGCGAAAGTCCCTCCAACCTGCTGCGGGGGGCGATCAAACGGCTGGGCGAGCCGGTGATCCGACTGGCTGTGACCCGCGCGATGCAAGAGCTTGGGGGACAGTTCGTCCTAGGTGAGACGATCGAGGCGGCCATCGCGCGGGGACACTCCGCGCGCGACAAAGGCTATACCTTTTCCTACGATATGCTGGGCGAGGCAGCGCGGACCCACGCGGATGCCAAGGCCTATTTCGACGCCTATGCGAGCGCGATTTCATCCATCGCTGAAGGGGCCACAGGCAACAGCGTGCGCACGCGCCCCGGGATCTCGGTCAAGTTGTCGGCGCTTCATCCGCGCTATGAGACCTCGCAGCATGCCCAAGTGATGGACGCGCTTGTGCCGCGTGTTCTGACCCTGGCCAAAGCGGCCCGTGCAGCTGATCTTGGGTTCAACATAGATGCCGAGGAAGCGGCGCGCCTGGACATCAGCCTCGATGTGATCGAGGCGGTGCTGCGCTGCCCGGATCTGGCCGGGTGGGATGGGTTCGGTGTGGTGGTGCAGGCCTATGGCAAACGCGCTCTGCCGGTGATCGATTGGCTTTATGCCCTGGCGCAAGCGCAGGATCGCACCTTAATGGTCCGCCTGGTCAAAGGGGCCTATTGGGACACCGAAGTTAAGCACGCCCAGGTCGAGGGGGTGGCAGGGTTCCCGGTCTTTACGCGCAAGGCCGCCACGGATGTAAGCTATCTGCACTGTGCCCAAAGGTTGTTGTCCCGGGTGGACCGGCTCTACCCGCAATTTGCCACCCACAACGCCCATTCGGTGGCCATGGTGCAGTGCCTTGCGCACGCCCTTGATGTTGACCCTGGCGCCTTCGAGTTTCAGCGCTTGCATGGCATGGGAGAGGCTTTGCACGACCAATTGCTGGCCCAAGGGGAGGCGCGCAGCCGGATCTATGCGCCGGTGGGCGCGCACCGTGATTTGCTGGCCTATCTTGTGCGGCGGTTGTTGGAAAACGGGGCCAACAGTTCGTTCGTAAATCAGATTGTGGACAAAGAGGTGCCGGTGGCGGACGTGGTGGCGGACCCGTTTGGGCAACTTGCGCGGACCCGGCCCGTGGTGACACAGCCCCCGGATCTGTTCGCGCCCGAGCGAAACAATGCCGCGGGATGGGATTTGCAGGATCCCGTGGACATCGCGCGCTTTGATGCGGCGCGCGCGCCCTTTGCCCAGACCCATTGGCACGCAAGGCCGATTGTTGCGGGCCCAATAAACGGCGGCGCGCGAGAGGTGATCGGCAATCCTGCCGACCCCCAGGACCGGGTGGGGGAGGTGGTGCTGGCCAGCGCCCAAGATGTGGCAAGTGCGCTGGATGCCGCCCGACCCTGGGACGCACCTGCGCCCGAGCGGGCCGAGGTTTTGCGTGCTGCGGCCGATCTTTATGAGGCCAATGCGGGAGAGCTGTTTGCGCTGATGATCCGCGAGGCGGGCAAAACCCCCCTGGACGCGGTGGCCGAGCTGCGCGAGGCGGTGGATTTCTTGCGCTACTACGCGGCGCGAGGGGCCGAGGGGCCTGCGCGCGCGCGGGGGCTTTTTGCGTGCATTTCGCCGTGGAACTTCCCGCTTGCCATCTTCACCGGCCAGATTGCGGCGGCTCTCGCGGCGGGCAATGGGGTGCTGGCCAAACCGGCAGAGCCGACGCCGCTGGTGGCGCACCGTGCGGTGCAACTGCTGCATCAGGCGGGTGTTAGAGTTGAGGCGCTGCAAGTGCTGCCCGGTCATGGGGCCGATGTGGGGGCAGCGCTGACCCGCGATCCACGCATCAAGGGCGTGTGCTTTACCGGCTCCACCGCAACCGCGCAACGCATTCACCGGGCGATGGCCGCCCATCTGGACCCAACGGCCCCCTTGATCGCAGAAACCGGCGGGCTGAACGCGATGATCGTGGACAGCACCGCCCTGCCCGAGCAGGCGGTGCGCGATGTCCTGGCCTCGGCGTTTCAGTCGGCAGGCCAGCGCTGCTCGGCCCTGCGGGTTCTTTACGTCCAAGAGGACATCGCCGATGGGTTTCAAGAAATGCTTTTTGGTGCAATGGACGCGCTGGTGGTGGGCAACCCTTGGGACCGGGCAACGGATATCGGCCCGATCATCACGCCCCAAGCGCGCGCTGGTCTGCTGGCCCATATCGCACATGCGCGCAGCGAAGGGCGGGTTCTCAAAGACAGGACCGCCTCCCCGAGCCAGGGCCACTTTGTGGCTCCTACGGTGCTGGGCGTCTCGGGCCTGGGCGATCTAAGCCAAGAGGTCTTTGGCCCGATCCTGCACATCGCCCGGTTCAAAGCGTCCGAGCTGGACCGGGTCGTGGCCGAGATCAATGCCAGCGGTTATGGCCTGACCTTTGGGCTGCACACACGGATCGATGACCGGGTCGAGGAGATTGCGGGTGCAGTGCGTGCGGGCAACAATTATATCAACCGCAACCAGATCGGTGCGGTTGTGGGCGTGCAGCCATTCGGGGGCGAGGGGATGTCCGGCACCGGGCCGAAGGCGGGCGGCCCACGCTATGTTCAACGGTTTAGAGCTGCCCCGCGGATCACGGCCCCAGGGGTAGACGGGCAAGCGCTTGCGCGCGCAGCGGTGCAACGCGCGCTCGACCAAGTGGTGCCGGTGGACCCACAGGTGCGCCGTCAGGTCCTGCCCGGCCCCACGGGCGAGATGAACAGCCTGACAGAGCGGGGGCGCGGGCTGGTCCTGTGTCTTGGACCGGGCGCAGAGGCTGCCCGCACCCAAAGCGAGGCAGCGCAGGCCGCAGGGTGCAGCGCCCTGGCCGTAACGCCTGGGGCGGGTGATCTGGGCGGCCTGGACGGGGTGCTGGATCCTGTGGATTTGGAGCATCTTGCGGGCTTTGAGGCTGTGATCTCCTATGCGCCCGAGGCAGAGCTGCGGGCCCAACGCGCGGCCCTTGCCGCGCGCGATGGCGCCATTCTCCCGCTTTTGGCAGAGGCGGATTTTGCCACCTGGTGCCGGTTGGAGCGCCATGTCTGCGTGGACACAATGGCCGCAGGCGGCAACGCCACCCTGCTGGCCCAGGCCAGTTGAGGGGGTCACTTACGGCTCAGTGCAGCATGACACCTTCAGCAAAATTTAGGGCGTTGTGATCAGCCATTTGCGCACCCTTGAAGGAGAAACGGGATAGGAATGGCGTCAGGGACGCTAAACCGGCGCTTCTGCACCGTGTCGAAAACCCTTGTTTAAGAAAAAGCCGTTCGCTGCACCGAGCCTCAACTGGCGCTGTGCGGGACGAGGCGGCCATTTGGCTTTTGATCCCAAATGGCCGTTTTCTAGCATCATGCCATTGCTGTCGCTTCGATTTCGAACTGCAATCCGGGGATCGCCAGGCGCGTCACACCCAGCAAGGTCATAGGCGGGGCTACTTGATGCGGGTCAAAGCGCATCCCCATCAAGTCGAAGTTCTTCAATGCCTCATCCACATCGGTGACATAGATGCCGAGCTTGGTGACATTGCTCAGATCCATTCCAGCCCCTTTGAGAACGGCTTCGAGATTGTCCAAGGCGAGGCTGATTTGCGCGCGCATATCGCCGGGATGCTGAGGAGCACCGTCTTCGTCAACAGCGGTTTGACCTGCACAAATGACCTGACGCGTCGCGCCGCTGATCACCTCTGCCTGATTGTAGCCCAGTTTGATTGACCAGTCCCACGGATTCACAGCTGTCCGTTCCATGTCGCATTCTCCTTGCTTTGCGTTGCTGGAATCGATGTAGATCAATACAGTGCCAAAAATTGTCACCTTTTGTGGTAGAGTGTCGATATGAACATTCGGCTCAGACATGAAACCATCGTGCGCAGCCTGCGCCGCAACGGGACATCAACCATCGATTCCCTTGCTGATGAGGTCGGCGCGTCCCGAAGGACCGTGCTGCGCGACATTAGCGCGCTTCGGGATGAAGGCTATGTGATCCATTCCGATGTCGGTCGCGGAGGGGGACTTCGGCTTGATCCGCAATCGATGCAGGCAAGGGCCAAGTTGTCCGTGCCCGAAGTGTTCGCTCTACTGATCAGCGTCGCGGCAATGCGGGCCGCTGGGAATTTACCCTTTTCGGACCTTGCCGATGCCGGGCTGGCCAAGATCGAAAAGGCCTTGCCTTCGGACAAGGTGAAAGATCTACGCGCGTTTTTGGAGTGTCTGCACATCGGTCAGCTTTCGCCCTTGCAGGATCTGTCAGACATGGGGAAAATCGACCCCCGACTGCTTTCGGCCTTCGAGACGGCGTTTCTGGGCCGGCAAAAGATCCGGTTCGACTATATCGACGCGAACGGGCGTAAGACCCAACGCCAGGTAGAGCCGCAAGCCATGCTGATCTTATCGCCCCTATGGTATCTCGTCGGCTGGGATCCTGCACGCGACGATTTCCGACATTTTCGCATGGACAGGATCAGCAACCCAGAAACAGCTCCAAATACAGAATTTCGTCGCCGGTATGTGCCATTCGAAGATGATGTCTGTCCATACATCGAATTGCCTCCTTAGCATCGAAGCGGACATTCATTCATTCGCAGCATCCGTTACTCTGGGCTCAGAGACAGCTTTCGCTGAAAAAAAGGACGAACGGCGGCTCGCCGGAAAAATCTTTACGGCGTTGTTCTGGACTGAGCCGGATCAGACCCTTTGAGGGGCGGGTGTCAGGCCTGGGCCGTCATTTGCAGCCAGTTCATGTAAAGCCGCTCGGCCAAGGTGGTGAACTGCTCCATGCTGGCCGCGGCCTCGCGCTCTAGCCTGTCCACGGCACCGGGGCCGAGGGCCTTTTCCAGCGCGCCCGCATATTCGGGGATCTCCGACCAGTTGCGCACGGTGTCCGGCTCGATCTCCATATGAAACTGGAGGGACACCGCCCGCGTGCCCCATTTCATCGCTTGCACAGCACAGGCGGGCGAGGTGGCCAAGCACTGTGCACCCGGGGGCATTTGCGTCACTTCCGCCGAGTGCCATTGCAGACAGGGCATCACCTCGGGCAAGCCGTCGAACAGGACGCCGCTGGCGCCGGCCTCTGTCAAATGCACGTCTATGATGCCGATCTCTGGCGTCTCGCTGGGGCCAACGGTGCCGCCCAAGGCCTCGGCCAGCAATTGGTGCCCAAGGCACAGGCCGAAGAAGGGCAGACCTCGCGTCTCTACCGCCTCGCGGATGAACGCTTTTTCGTCTTTGAGCCAGGGATGGCTGTCCTCTTGCCAGACATCCATGGGGCCGCCCATGACCCACAGCGCGTCATATCCATCGAGGCTGGGCAGCGCCTCGCCCGCGTCCAGTTCCACCGCGTCCCAGGTGTGTCCATCCTCCGCCAGGAAGGACCGGAAGATGCCTGGATGCTCCACATCCGCGTGTTGCAGGACCAAAATGTGCATGGGCGTGCCCTTTTGTCAGTGTCTTCGCGACCCTATGCGCGCCCGCGCCCGGGGCGCAAGTCACCTGCGCCGGGTCTTGGGCGCTTGGCCAAAGGCCCGGGCATATTCGCGCGAGAAATGGGCCGACGAGGCATAGCCCGTGGCCAGCGCGATCTGGGTGATCGGCAGGGGTGCGTTGCGCAACAGCCCATCGGCCACCTCCAGGCGCAATCGGCGGTAATAGGCGATGGCGCTGGTGCCCAATCTGTCCTGAAAGGCGCGCGATAGGTGCCGGGGCGAGACGCCAGCGATCAGCGCCAATTGTGGCAAGGACAGCGGATCGGCGATGTGGCTTTCCATCGCGGCCACCGCATCCAGCACCGGCTGCGATGTGGTGCCCACCCGCGCGACCAGGCCCGCACGCTGCGGCCCGCCCTCGGGGCGCACATCCGTGTGCATGAACCAATCAGACACCCGCCGGGCAAACGCGGCCCCATGGTCTTGGGCGATCAGTGTGTGCATCAGATCCAACGGGGCTGTGCCGCCAGCGCAGGTGATCCGGTCGCGATCCACAACATAAAGCGATCGCTCCAACATCAGGCTGGGCTCAAGTTCTGCCAAGGCATCCGCATGCTCCCAATGAACGGTCATACGCCGGCCTGCCATCAGGCCTGCGCGGGCCAGGATCACCGGGCCGCCGGAGACGCCCGCCAAGGTGACGCCTGCGCGCGCCAAACGGCCCAACCAGGCTAGAGTCTTCTGGTCTTGGAAGGCCACCGGGTCGCCACCTGCAATCACAAAAAGCATATCGAGGGGTGCTGCCTCGCCCACCGCGCGCTCTACCGGAGGACGGGTTGCGGCGGAACTGCGCGCTGCACCGAAATGGGTGACCTGGTACAAAGGCGCGTCCGCCATCAGATTGGCGGCGCGCAGCGGCTCGACCACGCTGGCATAGGACATCAGCGCAAAGCCTTCGAGGGGGAGGATTCCAATCTGCATGGCCATAACAGACAAAAATCAGGCCTAAACAGAAAAGTCTAGCTAGGGGCTTCCAGCGCAAGATTACTGCAACGAGAAGGGGATTCCATGCAGTATTCCGCCCTTTCGGTCCTGTGGCAGGGCCTGACCGGCAACAAAGGCTGGAAACCGGTCTGGCGCGAGCCAGAGCCGAAGGCTGAGTATGACGCGATTATCGTCGGCGGCGGTGGCCACGGTCTGTCCACCGCCTATTATCTGGCCAAGAACCACGGTCTGACCAACATCGCGGTGCTGGAAAAGGGCTGGATCGGTTCGGGCAACATTGGGCGGAACACGACCATCATCCGCTCCAACTATCTGTTGAAGGGCAACCAGCCGTTCTATGAGCTGTCGCTCAAGCTGTGGGAGGGGTTGGAGCAGGACTTTAACTACAACGCGATGGTCAGCCAACGCGGCATTCTGAACCTCATCCATTCGGACGCGCAGCGCGATGCCTATGTGCGCCGGGCCAACGCGATGATCATGTCGGGCGCGGATGCCGAGCTTTTGGATCGCGACGGCATTCGCGAGATGTGCCCCTATCTTGATTTCGACAATGCGCGGTTCCCGATCCAAGGGGGCTTGATGCAAAAGCGCGGCGGCACCGTGCGGCATGATGCGGTCGCCTGGGGCTATGCGCGCGGGGCGGATACGCGCGGGGTCGATCTGATCCAAAATTGCGAGGTGACGGGCTTTGATATTCAGGACGGCAAAGTCCTGGGCGTCCAAACCTCGCGCGGGGCGATCCGGGCGAAGAAGGTGGCAGTGTGCGTGGCAGGCTCGTCCAGCCGGGTCATGGAAAAGGCAGGGATGCGCCTGCCGATCGAGAGCCATGTCCTGCAAGCGTTCGTGTCCGAAGGTCTCAAACCCGTGCTGCCCGGTGTCATCACCTTTGGTGCGGGGCACTTTTATGTCAGCCAGTCGGACAAGGGCGGCCTGGTGTTTGGCGGCGATATTGACGGCTATAACACCTATGCCCAACGGGGCAATCTGCCGGTGGTCGAGGACGTGTGCGAAGGCGGTATGGCCCTGATGCCCATGATCGGCCGCGCCCGCCTGTTGCGCATGTGGGGCGGTGTGATGGACATGTCGATGGATGGCTCGCCCTTCATCGACAAGACCCATATCGACGGGCTCTATTTCAACGGAGGCTGGTGCTATGGCGGGTTCAAGGCGACCCCGGCCTCAGGCTATTGCTATGCCCATCTGATCGCAACAGACGCCCCGCACCCGGTCGCGACGGAGTATCGCCTGGATCGGTTTATGTCCGGGCGGCCCATCGACGAAAAGGGCATGGGTGCCCAACCGAACCTGCATTGAGGGCGCTTAGATGATCATCAATCACCCCCTTCTTGGCCCCCGCGACGCGGCGGAGTTTGTTTATCGCGGCGATGTCGCACTGATGGACCGGCCCGATGGCGTGGATGCGGACCCCGCGGCCCTGCATGATTACCTGTATCTGCGCGACAACCCGGCAGGGGCCCATCAAGAGCTGTGGTACCACGAGCAGGGGGATCGGTCCTGGCTGGTTGTGACCCGCAACACCCTGACCCACGAGATCACGAAGGTGGAACTGGCCCGCGACGTGGCCCGTGCCCGGGGGCGGTCCAGATGAGCCATCGCATCGACGGCGGTCAGATCGACCGCGACACCACGCTGACCTTCACCTTCAATGGCAAGACCATGGCGGGGCACCCGGGCGACACACTCGCCTCTGCCCTCTTGGCGAACGGGCAAACCTTGGTGGGGCGCTCGTTCAAATACCACCGTCCGCGGGGCATCTTTTCCGCCGGTGCGGAAGAACCGAACGCGCTGGTGCAATTGCGCGAAGGCGCTGCGCAAGAGCCGAACACGCGCGCAACGGTGGCCGAGCTGTTCGACGGGCTGGTGGCCACGTCCCAAAACCATCGGGGCAGCTTGGAACGGGACTTTATGGGGGTGAACGATCTGCTGTCCCCGTTCTTGTCCGCAGGGTTCTATTACAAGACCTTCATGTGGCCCAAGGCGTTTTGGGAAAAGATCTATGAGCCCGTGATCCGGGCCGCCGCCGGTCTTGGTTCGCTGTCGATGGAAGATGATCCCGACCGATATGACCATGGGTTTTTGCACTGTGACTTGCTGGTGATCGGTGCGGGGCCTGCGGGCCTGTCCGCGGCCCTGGCCGCAGGGCGGGCTGGCGCGCGGGTGATCCTGGCGGATGAGGATTTCCGCATGGGCGGACGCCTAAACATGGAGACGCTGGAAGTGTCGGGCCAAGCCGGGGCCGATTGGGCGCAATCCGCGGTGGCGGAGCTGGCTGCGATGGACACCGTCCGTCTGATGACCCGCACCACTGTCTATGGCGCGTTTGACCACGGGATCTATGGCGCGTTGGAGCGGATGACCGACCATCTGGCTACCAGCGATGGCAAGCCGCGCCAGGTGCTGTGGCGGATCTACTCCAAACGCGCCATAGATCCCGTGGTCAAACGCGCCATAGACAGTGGTGCGG
>JBCBNR010000087.1:0-9280 GCA_039821665.1 Pseudomonadota bacterium | reverse complement strand
CCATGACGGCCCGCCACGGGACCGGGCCGCGCGCGCCCAGTCTGACGGTTTCGCGTTTCGACGATCAGGGGCGGCCCTTTACGTTTTACGATGACCACCAGGACCTTTTGGCAAGCTCGGGTGCTGCCTTTGCCCGCAAGATCTGGCCCGGTGCCGATGGCCTATACCGTCACTTTCTGGCAGCGCCTGAACCCGCCCCGCCGACCCCTGTTTTGGCTGAGTACCTCGACCAGGTTCTAAAGGCCCGAGTGGCCGCGCCGAGCGGCTTGCGCTCGGCCGGGTGCATGCCCACCCATCAGCGGATGGAGACGCCCGCACCCTATTTGGTGGTGGCGGGCGCTGGGCCAGATCTTGCGCAAACGCGCGATGTTCTGCGCGGATTGGAGGATGGCCATGTCCATGGTCAAGTTTTTGGCCCCGAAGGTGCGCAGCTTGCTTGGCCAGGGCCCCACGCGCCCGGCAATCTAAGCACCCAGCCCGCGCTGCGTGATGCAATGGGCCTGCACTATCTGCCCAGCCTGATGCGCATGGCCCCGGGGCGCCATGTGATCTTTGTCGAAGCCCAGGATCCAGTGCCGATCCAAGCCGCCCTTTTGGCGGACCCCAATGCGGTGATCGTCACCGGCCCCGCCTGGCCAAGCGCGCCAAACGCCCTGCCGACGCCAGAGGCATGGCGCGCGCGCCTTTGCGCACCGCCTCTGTCCTGGCCCCTATCTGGAAGGGAGGCCCAAGTTTATGGCTGATCTGACGGGCTGCGTGATCTTGGGCGATATGCGCACAGGCTCTAACCAACTGGAAAGCAACCTGGCCCAGTTTCCGCCCGTTGTTGCCTATGGCGAGGTGTTCAACCCAAGCTTTCTGGGCCGCGAAGGGCAAGACAGCTTGCTGGGCTGCGATATGGCGTTGCGCGCGCAACGGCCCGAGGCTTTGCTGGACGCGATGGGGGAGGCACCGGGCTTTCCCTGCTTTCGGCTGTTTCCGGGCCATGACGCACGTGTCGAACGACTGGTCTTGGACGATTCCACCTGGGCCAAGGTGATTTTGCGGCGTGCGCCGCTCGACAGTTTTCTGTCACGAGAGGCGGCGCGTCAGACCGGCCAGTGGCGGCTGCGGCGAGAGTTTCAGCGACAGACCCAAAAGGTCACCTTCGATGCGGACCGGTTCGAGGCCTACGCTGCCCAGCAAGCGGCCCATTTCGCAGGGTGGGAACGGCAGATTCGATGCGCAGGGCAAAGCTATTTTGCCATTGCCTACCCGGAGTGTGGCGACCTTGCCTTGCTGAATGGATTGGCGGCTTGGTTGGGCTTGGATGCGCACCTGGACCGGTTGGAAGAAACAACCATACGGCAAAACCCAGTATCCTTGGCCGAGCGTGTGGAAAACTTGGAGGAGTTGGAGGCGTTTTTGAACCGCGCAGGCTATATCCCCCATGTTCCAGGGTCTCAAGATTTGGGCGCGTTGGACCCGATTGCCTGCGACGCAGTTGGGGCCTGGGCGCCCCACGCAGGGCCGAACGATGGGCAACCTGTGGGGGCTGCACTGCGCGCCGGGTCCTTGAGCGCGCTGCCCAAGTTCAGTGTGGTGGATCCGCTGGTGCGCGCTCAAGCGATTTTTGAGGCGCGGATCCTTTATGATGGGTCCGACCTTTATCCTTACATCCGCAAAACCCTGCGGCGGGACTGGGCGCTGGATGTACCAGAGGAGCCATTGTCCATCGGGGAACGCCTACCGCACGACCAGTACGAGGGGGCATTCTCCCAGTTTCTTGGATTTCTGGCGCAGAACCTCAAAAGTGCCACCTCCATACGCCAAGACCCTGTTTGGCAAAGCCAGGCGCACTATGCCCGCGCGCTTGGTGCGCGCGTGCCGATCCGCGAATTGGTGAGACAGCACCGGGCCTGGGTGCATCCAACCCCCTTGGATCCGGCCCCTTGGATGGATCAGATCCGGGCGGTTTATGCTGAGGATTGTATGCTCTTCGACGCGGCAACCGCGTCAAGATAGGGGCTAGGCGGCTTTTGCCGCCGCCTCATCGATCAGCACCGCATAGACCGCATTCGTGTCCGAGGTAGAGCGCAGTTTTTCGCAAATGCTGGGATTGCGCAGGGTGCGCGACACGCGCGCCAACGCTTTAAGATGCTCCGCACCCGCGCCTTTGGGGGCAAGCAGGGTGAACACTAGGTCCACCGGCTTGCGGTCCACAGCGGTAAAATCAACGGGCACATCGAGCGATGTAAACAACCCGCAAACTTGCTGCACCTCGCCCAGGCGCGCATGCGGAATGGCCACGCCATGGCCCACGCCCGTGGGGCCGAGGTTTTCACGCTCGGTCAACGCGGCGCACACCGCATCCGGGTCCAGGCCATAGCAGGCCGCCGCATGCTCGGCGATGTCCTGCAAAAGCCGCTTTTTGCTTTGTACCTTTACGCCTGCGCGAATGGCTTCAAGCGAAAGAATGTCTTTAAGATCCATGGCCGGGGGGCGCTCCGAATAACGACAGGGTACACACTTAGTTCTAGACGGCTATTGGTGGCGAGGGTCCACCCAACCGATGTTTCCGTCTTCCCTTTGGTACACCACGTTGACGCCGCCATGGGCCTCGTTGCGGAACACCAACAGCGGTGCACTGGCCAATTCCATTTGCATCACAGCCTCGCCAACAGACAGAGAAGGGATTTTCGTCTGCGTCTCCGCAACAATCAAAGGTTGCAGGGTCTCAGGCTCCGACTCCTCTGACTGAGTCGCGCCACCATCGAGGATATAGGTGGGTGCGTCGCTGCTCGCAATGGGGTTTTCGCGGGTTTGGTGGTGGTTCTTAAGCCGCCGCTTATACCGTCGAAGCTGCTTTTCCATCTTCTCTGCGGCCATATCAAAGGCCCCATAGACCTCGCCCGCGCGGCCCTTGGCTTGCACTTGCATGCCCGTCGACAGGTGGACAGAACCTTCCGCCACGAACTCGTGCCCGTCTTTGGAGAAGGTCACATGCGCATCCGTAGGACGCCCTGCATATTTCGACACCACATCTAGAACACGGCTCTCGACATGGGTGCGCAAGGCTTCGCCAGTGTCGATGTGTTTGCCAGAAATTTGGATGCGCATTAGGCCGCTCCTTCAAAGGGCGTGGCCACGAAACCGTATCGTGGCAACGAAGGGTAAGGGTGACACATTGGGGGCGTGTGCCTGTCTGGTCGCGTAGCTTCCATAACCAAAGCGTGGCAAAGTTTCTCGCCCAGCGCAACTGGTCGGCGTTGCTGTCCTAAATCCGAAAGCGGTCACCCAGATAGACGCGCCGTACGTTTTGGTCCGCCACCACCTCTTCGGGGGTGCCGTGTTTCAGGACCGTGCCGTCATGCATGATGTATGCGCGGTCCACGATGGTCAGCGTATCGCGCACGTTGTGATCTGTGATCAAAACGCCGATGCCCCGGTCTTTGAGCTGTCCCACAAGCTCGCGGATCTCGCCCACTGCGATGGGGTCTACGCCCGCAAAAGGCTCGTCCAACAAGACATATTTGGGCTGACCGGCAAGGCAGCGTGCAATCTCCACCCGGCGCCGTTCACCGCCCGAGAGCGCAATGGCAGGCGCGCGGCGCAAATGGGTGATCGAAAACTCGGCCAAAAGCGCGTCAAGCATCGCCTCGCGCTTTTCCCGCTCGGGCACATGCAGCTCCAACACCGCGCGGATATTGTCCACCACGGTGAGGCCCCGAAAGATAGAGGCCTCTTGTGGCAGATAGCCGATGCCAAGCTTGGCCCGGCGATACATGGGCAACAGGGTAACATCCTGGCCATCCACGGTGATGGTGCCGCCCTCTGGCGTGACCAAGCCGGCGATGGTGTAGAAACAGGTGGTTTTGCCCGCGCCGTTGGGACCTAGCAGCGCCACTACCTCGCCCCGGTGCAGGTTCAGCGAGACATCGCGCAGGACCGGGCGTTTTTTGTAGCCCTTGCGCAGATTGTCCACCCGCAGGCCACCATCGCCGGGGGTAAGCGCGAGGGTCATTGGGTGCTCCCCGCTGCGCTGCCCGGTTGTAGGATGGTGCGCACCCGCCCCTCCATCGTGGCAAGGCCGCTGTCTAGATTGATGCGCAAGGTATCGCCGGCCAGGGCATTGGGCCCTTGGGTCAAAAGCACGTCGCCTTCCATCAGAACCTCGCCCTTGGCCACTTGGTACAGGGCTGATTTGGCTTCAGCTGCCTCAATCCCATTGGTCAGGGTCACCCCGCCGCGCGCCTCGATCAGGTCTATGGTTCCACCGTCTTGGGCATAGGTGACCTCGACCAGAGGGGCCGCCAGGCGCAGCGGGCCTTGGCCCGCGATCACGTTTCCTTCGAACAGGGCGGTTCCATTGGTTTGGTTTAGGTCCAGCGCATCTGCCGTGATCTCCACCGGCAAAGAGGTGTCATGCTGCAAGCCGCTGAACGGGACCGAGGCCCCCTGGGCCAGGGCAATCCCAGCGCTCAGAAGCCAGATCAAACCAAAGAAGCGCATGTCACTCGTCTCTCTCAACACCAGGTGTAAAGCGGACCTTAACCGCTCCGCGCAGGCTTATCATCCGATTCCCGTCCGTGTCTGGGGGGGAAATATGCAATCTGTCCGCCTCGGCGCTGCGGCCGGGCGCGCGCAAGACAACACGGTCCTCGCTGCTGATCATGTCTTGGGCAAGGTCGATCTGCAATGACTGAGCGCGCGCCTGAACATCGCCGTTGGTGCGAATTTCCACATCCCCCAGCAGCGCGATTTGGTCTGTGTTGCGGTCCATCGTGCCGCGCTGGGCGCTGACATGATAGACCTGACCGCTGGCCTGTTCCAGCCGCCCGGTCACATCGGTCGCGGCCAGTTCACTTAGGCCCGCGCCGGTGGGACGCACATCGCGAGCGGTCAGAAAATACTGTCCACCACCGGAGGCAGGGCCAGAGAGCTGCGGATTGCGCAGGGACAAACCGCTGGCAAGTTCTTCCAACTCGGCCTTGGCAAAGGTGATCCCACGGCTGTCAAAATTGTCCTCGCGCTCGACCAGAAAGACCAGCGCCAAAAGGCCCATGGCCAGAACCGGCAACACCAATTTGGAGATCGCAACCAAACGCGAATAGATCCCAGCCCCGCGGGCCATGGCCTAGCGCAGCCCCGCACGCAGGCAGTCGTGGATGTGCAGCAATCCTTCGGGACGCCCCTCGTCGTCACACACAAACAGGCATGTGATCCGGCGGGTTTGCATTTCGTCCAGCGCCTCGGAGGCGCGGGCGCGCGCACCGATGGTCTGGGGGTTTGCCGTCATCACATCTGCGGCCTTGCGGTCCAAAAGGCCCGCCATGTTCCGGCGCAAATCGCCGTCGGTAATGATGCCTGCAAGCTTGCCCGATGGGTCCACCAGACCCGTCACCCCAAGGGACTTTGAGGAGATGGTCAACAGCACCTCGTCCATGCCGGTGGCAAGGGGCAGCAGCGGCACCGCATCGCCTGTATGCATCAACTCCTCAACGCGGGCGAGGCGGGCGCCCAACTGCCCCCCTGGATGGAGGTCGTGGTAATGCTCGGGCGTGAACCCACGCGCGCCCATCAGCGCAACCGCAAGTGCATCGCCCAAAGCCAATGTCATTATGGCCGAGGTGGTGGGGGCAAGCCCATTCGGGCAGGCTTCGCGCGCGCGGGGCAGAACAAGACCAATGTCTGCCTTATAGATCAGCGTGCTGTCACGCCGTCCGGCAATTCCGATCAGCGGAATATCTCGCCCGCGGGTATAGGCGATGATATCCGCAAGCTCCGCCGTCTCGCCGGAATTGGACATCAGCAGCACCAGATCTTTGGGCGTGATCATACCCAGATCCCCGTGGCTTGCCTCGCCCGGATGGACAAATTGCGCGGGCGTCCCGGTGGACGCAAAGGTCGCTGCGATTTTTGCCCCAATATGCCCTGACTTGCCCATGCCCGAGACGATGACACGCCCTTCGGTCTGAAGAATGCGGGCAACCGCCTGGGAGAAGCTGTCATCAAGGCTGGCTTTCAGGGCGCTTAGGCCCTCGGCCTCAAGGTTCAGAACCTCTCGGCCCGCTGTTAGAAATGCGTCGGTCAATGGGCAAAGATATCCATGTCGTCCCAGCCCATAAGGTCCAGCTGAGCGCGTTTGGGAAGGAAGTCGAAACAAGCCTGGGCAAGTTCCACCCGGCCCTCGCGGGCAAGGCGGGTGTCCAGCTCAGCCTTCAGGCGATGAAGATACAACACATCCGAGGCGGCATAGTCGATCTGCGCTTGGCTCAGCGTGTCCGCCCCCCAGTCGCTGCTTTGCTGTTGTTTGGAGATGTCGATCCCCAACAGTTCGTCCAACAGCGCCTTCAGACCGTGCCGATCCGTGTAGGTTCGCACCAGTTTCGAGGCGATTTTGGTGCAGTAGACGGGCGTTGTCAGCACCCCAAACCGATGCAGCATGACCGCGATGTCAAAGCGACCATAGTGAAACAGCTTCAGCACCGATGTATCCCCCAACAGCCGCGCGAGGTTTGGGGCAGAGGTTTGCTCTTGGCTGATTTGAACCAAATGCGCCGTGCCATCGCCCGAGGACAATTGCACCACGCACAACCGGTCCCGCCGCGGGATAAGGCCCATCGTTTCGCTATCGATGGCAATGATGGGGCCCAGATCAAGGCCGTCGGGCAGATCGCCTTTGTGAACGCTGTGGGCCATGCTCGCCTCGTGTCAGGACCTTTTGCGCAAGACTGCGACAGGTCGGGTGGTGTAAAACTGGGGGTCCGGGGGCGCGATGTCTAGCCCAGACCGATGATGTGGGCGACCGTTACAGGATGGATGCGGCGTAATCCAGGCAGGTGTCAGGGGCAATCGACCCGCCGGGTGACAAACAGCCTGAACTGCATCTCCACCCGTTTGTGAATGTAGATCGTGCAGCCATCCGGTGCGACGCTTGGCGCTTCCACATACCCGGTCAAGGCGTCGATGCGTTGGGGGGCCGCAAAGGGTGCAGATTTGTCGGGGCGGGTGGCGACAAAGATGCCAAAGCCGTCCGACTCGCCCCGGCGCAGGGCACGTGGATCGGCGCGGGTGAAGTATAAGGTCAGCTCATCCTCGGTGGTGGCGGGCGCAAATTCCAAGGCATCGGTGTTGATCAAAGCAAACGGATCCTCGCGGTTGCGCGCGCGCAAGAAAGCCCCCGTGGCATCGCGATAGGCGACCGCAAGGTTGGACGAGGCGATGCCGCCCCTCAGCAACCGCCACCGATTCTCGGCAAAATATAGGGTCTGACCATCGGCGCTGATTTCTTGGTCGATGTTCAACCACAGAGCCTTGCGTCGTGGGGCGTCCCCAGCCACTTGTGTGACCTCGGTGAGTGTGCCGTCTTCAAACCGACCCTGGAACAGGGTGTTACGGGTCTCATCATAAGCCCGGGTCGAGACGAAGTAGAACCGCCCCTCCCGGTCCAGGCTGGGCACACCATCGAGCGCTTGGGAGTTTGCGCCATCCAAACGCCCGAGGTAGCGAAACCGATCCACGGATACCCTTTGTGCCAGGTGCAGGTCGGTCTGGTCTTGCGGCTGGTTGCGCGAGTTGAAAAAGAGCCAGCGTCCATCGCGCGACACAAAGGGTTCCATCGCGTGCCCCTCATACCCGTCCAGCGTTACCGGTTGCGGGGGTGTAAAAGCGGCGGGATCGGCAAAGACGGGCGAGCAAAGCCACGCAAGGACAAGCCATAACGCGATGGGACGGGTGGGCAGACGCGCCAAGATGCAGCCTCCTTGCGTTGACCCAAGGCTCAAAAACGAAAAAGGCCCGCCGATGCGAGCCTTTTTTGAGTGCTCCAGATGGGCCCCCGTCCATCCAGAACACCGGTTTTGTACCACGATCATTTAATTCAACAATAGTGAGAAAAGTAGAAGTGTGACGATTGCCACATTTGCCCGTTTAGGTTGATGCCTCGGCGAAATGGCAGGCCACGCGGCTTTGACCCAAGGTGCGCGGCTCTGGCCGTTCTGCCTTGCACCGGTCTTGGGCCAGCGGACAGCGCGGGTGAAACGCACAGCCCGAAGGGGGGTTGATCGGGTCCGGGATCTCGCCCTGGGGCGGTGGGATGTCACGGCCAAAGCCGTCAAGCTTTGGCGCTGCGTCCAGCAGCATCTGACTGTACGGGTGCAGCGGGGTTTGGAACAAAACCTGGGTTGGCGCCTCTTCCACCAGACGCCCCAGATACAGCACGCCAACGCGCGAGGCCATATGCTCGACCACCGTCAGATCGTGGGAGATAAAGAGATAGGTGAGCCCCAGATCTTCCTGCAAATCGCGCATCAGGTTCAGAACCTGGGCTTGCACCGAAACATCCAGGGCCGAGGTCGGTTCGTCGCACACGATCATCTTCGGCTCGGATGCCAATGCGCGTGCGATACAAATGCGTTGTCGTTGACCGCCTGAAAATTCGTGCGGGTATTTGTCGGCGTCATTGGCGGCCAGACCGACCTGAACCAGCAAACGCTCGGCCAAACCTTCGGCGTTCCCGCCCTTTGCCGACACCGGTTCGGCAATGATGTCGCGCACCCGCCAGCGCGGATTCAGCGCCGCATAGGGGTCTTGGAAAATCATCTGGATGTTGCCACGGGTCTCGGCGACCTTTGCGGCATCTTCTTCCCGGTGCAGGTCCACCCCTGCGATCCTCACCGAACCGTCGGAGGGCCCAAGCAAGCCGACCACCATCTTGCCGATGGTGGATTTGCCCGATCCGCTTTCGCCAACCAAGGCATAGACGGTTTTCGGCTCGATCTCGAACTCTACATCCGAGACGGCTTTAAGGTAGGCCTTCTTTTTGCCCTCCAACACCCGGTTCAACCAGGGTTTGGAGACATCAAACACCCGGCTGAGGCCCTTGGCCACCACGTAGCTCATTGCCCGCCCTCCCTGGGAAACCAGCAAGCCACGCCGTTGTGCAAGCTTGGGTTCTCTGCTCGGCAGCGGTCCTGCACGCTGGGGCAACGGGGATGAAAGGCGCAGCCCGGGGGCATTGCGTCCAGGCGGGGCATCGTCCCGGGGATCTGCGCAAGCCGAGGTTTGCCGCGAGAGGCCAGCGGGGTAGAGCCCATCAGGCCGTGGGTATAGGGGTGTTTGGGGTCGGTCAGCACATCGCGCACCGGCCCAATCTCGGCCAAACGGCCCGCATACATCACAGCCACCCTATCCGAGGCCTCGGCAATGACGCCCATATCATGGGTGACCAGCATCACAGAGGTCCCCCGCTCTCGACACAGTTTTTTCAGCAGCGAGACGATTTGCGACTGAACCGACA
>JBCBNR010000086.1:0-9345 GCA_039821665.1 Pseudomonadota bacterium | reverse complement strand
CCCCCAATCCTCGGGGCGGTCCCGTTTTGGCCAGCCGAGGAGTATCACCAGGACTATTACCAGAAAAAGCCACTGCGCTATAAATTTTACCGATCACGTTGCGGGCGTGACGCCCGGGTCAAGGCGCTGTGGGGTGATGAGGCGTGGGTGGAGGAAGCCAAACGCCTGTCCACCGGCGGGTAGGGGCAAACGTCGCGGGGGCGCCATGGCACACCGCTGACCGCGCCCCACGCTCACCGGGCCGGTCCTATCTGTGCACAAAGCGCGTTGGATTATGAGAACGGTCTAGGTGACGGGGCAGAGCGGATCGTCTGAGGACACCATGGCCGACTTGGGATGCATTCAATCCGTCGGGTGACCTGGGCCCTAGACCGGCCCATTTTGGGCCGAGCGCTCAGCTGCTCTCGCCCCTTAACACGTTTCTGGTGCACAGAATGCCCAAAGTCAGTGCCGGCAGGGACACACGATCGGACCTCGACCTGCCCGCCCCCTCAGGTTCGGGCGTGCATCTGGCTGTTCATCTTGGATCACAACCGTAAGGGTTCTGCCCGCAGCGCCTGCCCGGTGGCGCACGGTTAGGTCAAAGCCCCGCAGGGTCGCAGCCCACCGCCTGCGATCACAGCGCGGGTCAGGCGCGCCAAACGGTGCGCGCGCGCCACAGCCCTAGGCCCTGAGAGACAGGGCACAGGTCAGACGAGCCCGGTGAGCCATAAAAAGATACCACAGGCGGCCCCCAGGGCCACCAGCCAGATCATCGGGATGGGCCGCAGCCAGGCCAGCAGCGCAAAGGCCACCAAAAGGGCGATTTTGCCAAAATCCGGTGCGGCAAGACCCATTGGAAACAGGGCCGCCTCGCCCAGATAAACGCCTAGGTTCAGGACCACCCCCACCACCGCCGCCGAGACGCCCGCAAGAGCCTTGCGCACCCGGGGCACCGATTGCAGCGCATCCACATAAGGGGCCGCGGCCAGGATCAGCATGAAGCTGGGGGCAAAGGTGTAAAAGCAGGCAAGGGCCGCGGTTGCGACCCCGGCCCAACCACCCGAAGGCCAACCGGCGAAAAAGCCCGCATAAACGTTGACCAGGATCAAGGGGCCAGGGGTGCTCTCCGCCAGGGCAAGCCCGTTGAGCATCTGCTCTGCGCTAAGCCAGCCATAGGTCTCCACCGCACGGTCGGCGACATAGGGCAGCAGCGCATAGGCCCCGCCAAAGGACACGAACGCGGCCGTTGTAAACAGCGTTGCGACTTCTCGAAAAACGGCATCTTGGGTGATCACCTCCACCACGGCCACAACCGCGAGGATCAGCGCAAGGCCCAACGAAAGGGCCCAAAGCGCAGGTGAAAGCCCGACCTTGCCCACAGGTGTGCCCGGGCTGACCTCGCCAGGCAGCAGCAAGCCGACCAGGGCCGCAAGGGCGATGATCAGCGGAAACGGCAAGCCCAGCGCCCAGATCCCCAAAAAAGCGGCCCCGGCAAGCCCCCAGGCCATCGGCGTTTTGAGCGAGCGACCGGCAAGACCCCACAACGCCTTGGCCACGATCACCAAAACCGCCGGTTGAATGCCATAGAACAGCGCGCTGATCAGCGGCGTGTCACCATAAGCCGCCGCAATCCAAGCCAGGGCAATCATCAGAACCGCGCCGGGCAGGATAAAGGCAAGACCAGCGGCAAGCGCGCCTTTGAGCCCGTGCAAACGCCAGCCAAGCCAGGTTGCCAATTGCTGAGCTTCCGGCCCCGGCAAGATCATTGCGACCGACAGGCCGCGCTGGAAGGCCTCAGAGCTGACCCAGCCCCTGCGGTCCGTGATCTCGTCTTGCATAAGCGCGATTTGACCCGCAGGACCGCCGAAGGACAAAAGCCCAATACGCAAATACACTGGCCAAGTTTCTGAAAAGGAGGGCGTGGTCATGCCAAGGGCTCCGTTTTTGCTCCGGCTTCGACAAGGGCTTGAAATCCTCCGGTGACCATGGTGGCCTCCCGGCCTACGTAGCGGGCAAGTGCGCAAGCATAGGTGCTGACCTCATGCCCATGGACGCAGAAGAAAATCAAAGGGGTTTGGTCCGCAAAAACGGGATGAGACGGGCTTAGCGCCGCAGGATCAATCCAGGTTGACCCTGCGATCCGTTCTCCGCTACGGGCGCGCGCCTCAGGCTTGCGGACATCGATCAACCGTGTCGTGTTCGTCTGTGTGGATGTTTGGTAAGACAGCACAGTTTTGGGTGTGCAGAATGGCACAAGCTCATGCATCAAAGACCCCTTCATGAAAGAGGGCTAAGCGATACTTGGGCGAGCTGCCTGAAACGGGAGATCGCGTCACCCCGTATGGTGGTTCTATACGCTGCGCGCCCGGGCTTGTCACCCCTGTTGGAGGCTCGGATTCGATGCTAAGCACGTCCCATAACACCCGACGTTCAAGGAAGCGCCCGATGACCCTGACCATTGATCATTTCGTGCTCGCCTGCGCAGATCTTGCAGACGCAGAGCGACAAGTGGCAGCGGCCTTGGGTGGCCCTGCGGTGGGCCATGGACGCCATGACTTTATGGGCACCCACAACGCATTGTGGCGGGTGGGGTCTGCCTATCTGGAGCTGATCGCCATTGATCCCGAGGGAGCGAACCCGGATCAGCCCCGTTGGTTTGGTCTGGACAGTGTGAACGCGCCCCAGACGCTGCAACAGACCCGGTTTATCGCCTGGATGGCGGCCTCCGACATGTTGGAGACGGATCTTGCCAAAAGTCCCTGGCCTTTTGAGACCCCGATGGCGTGTTCGCGCGATCATTTAAGCTGGCGCGTGTGCCTGCCCCAAGGGCGCGCGCCCTTGGGCGGAGGGGCCTATCCCCATATGATCCAGTGGGATCCCGGCGTTACCCCGCCGGGTCAATCGCTGACCGACACCGGCCTGGGCCTCAGCCGCTTTGCGGTCCACGCGCCCTCAGACACCCTTGCGGCCTTGACCACCCTGGGCGCGGCTGGATTGGTCGACACACTGCGCGAGGCGCCTCAGACCCGCATGGAGCTGACCCTGACCCGCCCGGATGGGGGCACGGCCCGTTTCTCGTCCGAGGGCGGCTTAGATCAGTAAAACGCGGCTGCGTTGTTGGCCAGGATGATCCGAATGGCATAAAGCCCGATGATCACCACCAAGGGCGCCAGGTCGATCCCGCCCATCGCGGGCAGCATGCGGCGGATGGGGCCATAGATGGGCTCCAAAATCCGCTCCAACCCGCCCCAGATCTGACTGACCAGGGGTTGGCGGATGTTGAGCACCTGGAAATTGATCAACCAGCTCATCACCACATGGGCGATGACAAAGAACCACACCACGTCAAGCAGCAGCATGATGATCTGAAACAGCGATTGCATGGCGGTCCTCTCTTCCCTTGCGCCCCGAGGTAATGCCCCGTTTTGTGCAGCGCAAGCCTTTGCAAGCGTCGGGCAAGACGTCATAGAGGGGTGAGGCAGGGTGCCATCTGCAACACAAGATCATTCATGTACCCATTCCTGACCGTTTTTCGGCGCGCTTTGTTCGCGCTTGCCAAGTCTCGCGTGCCATTGGGCGCGCGGGTCACACAGGGTTATATCTGCATGCCCTGGGACCTGGATCATTGGGGCGAGATGAACCATGGACGGGTTCTGACCCTGTCAGACGTTGTGTTGCCAGGGGCCGCCGTGCGCAGCGGGTTGATGCAGCTTGTTTTGCACAAAGGCTGGGCGCTGACCATGGCAGGGGCGACCTGTCGCTGGCGCCACCGCATCCGTCCGTTCATGCGCCTGACCTTCGCCCAGCGGCTTGTGGGCTGGGATGCAAAGTTCGTGTATCTGGAAGTCACGGTCTGGCACAAAGGTACAGCCATGGCGCAGACGCTTTATCGCGCAGCCGTGCGCAGCCCTCGGGGCACCATCGCCCCTCAGACCTTGATCGATGCGCTGGCCGGGGCGGAGGGGGGCGTGTCCGCCCATGGTATGGACCTGGGTCAGACCCCTGACAGCTTTGCCCAAGACGGCACGCCGCCTGCTTGGGTTCGCGCCTGGACGGAGGCCGAGGCCCAGCGCCCCTGGCCGCCCGAGGCCATCTCATGATCCGCGACCACAACGTGGCGGGGGCCCTGTTCATGACCCTCTCGATGGTGGGGTTTGCGGTCAATGACGCGACCATCAAGAATTTCGCAGGCCAGTACGAATTGATGCAGGTGATCTTCGTACGCGGCCTCTTTGCGGCTTTGTTCATCGGTGGGCTGGCCTGGGCACGGGGGGCGATGCGGCCGTTTCCCAAAGGTCGGAACCGCAAGCTGCTGGGCCTGCGCGCCCTTGGCGAGGTTGGGGCGACGCTCTTTTTCCTCACAGCGCTTTTTAACATGCCCATCGCAAACGCCACGGCCGTGATGCAGTTCCTACCCCTTGCCATTACGCTTGCCGCCTTGGTCATGGGCGAGCGCGTGGGCTGGAGACGGATCGCCGCGGCTTTGGTGGGCCTGCTGGGCGTGCTGATCATAGTGCGCCCAGGCACCGACGGGTTCAACATCTACAGCGTGTTGTGCCTTGCGGCTGTGGCCTCGCTGGTGCTGCGCGACCTCTCCACGCGCCATCTCTCCGCTGATTTGCCGAGCCTCTACGTCTCGTTCATCACCACCATCGTCATCCTTATACTGGGCGGGGTCGGTACGCTGATCGTCGGCTGGTCGCCCATGGCCTGGGGGGATGCGGCAATCTTGGGCGCAGGCGCTTGTTTCCTGATGGCAGGCTACACGTTCGGCGTGATGAGCATGCGCACGGGCGATGTCAGCTTTACCGCGCCCTTTCGCTATACGGTTCTAATTTGGGCGATACTGCTGGGGTATTTCGTCTTTGACGAGACATTGGACAGTTGGACTATTCTGGGCAGCGTCATTGTTGTGGCCGCGGGGCTGTTTACGTTTATGCGCGAACGCAAAGTGGCCGGGTCATGAGCCCGCAGCGGGCTTGGTGCCTTTTTGATTGGGCAGGCCAGCCCTTCTATACCCTGGTGTTGACCTTCGTCTTTGCCCCGTATTTCGCCGCGAGCGTTGCCTCCGATCCGGTCACCGGTCAGGCCATCTGGTCCAACACCATCACAGTGGCAGGGCTGAGCATGGCGCTGCTGGCACCGGTTCTGGGGGCGATTGCCGACCATGCAGGCCCGCGCAAACCTTGGATCGCCGTGTTCTCGGGCGTGTTTGTGCTGGGCGCTGTTGGCCTTTGGGGGGCGGTCCCAGACATGGCCTCGGCCCTGCCCATCCTGGTGCTGTTTGCCTTGGCCTATTTCGGGGCCGAGATCGCGTTCGTTTTCTACTCCGCCATGCTGCCCAGCCTCGCGGACCGGGCCGAGATCGGGCATCTTTCCGGCAAAGGCTATGCCTGGGGTTATGTGGCGGGGATCCTGTCGCTGATCTTGGTGCTTGGATTTCTGGCGCCCATGCCAAACAGCGACACCACGCTTTTGGGGCTCGCGCCCGCCTTCGGCCTCGACCCGGATTTGGGCGAGCCGCAGCGGGCCACAGGACCGCTGGCCGCCCTATGGTTCGTGCTTTTTGCGATCCCTGTGTTTGTGTTTGTCCCGGACACCCCGCGCAAGGCCCAACCCGGCTCGGCCATCCGCGGCGGGCTGTCGGCCCTGGGCACCAGCCTCAAGCGTTTGCCGCAGCAGCCGAGTTTGAGCGCGTTCCTTTTGGGCTCGATGCTCTATCGTGACGCGCTTGCAGGCGTCTACATCTTCGGGGGCATTTATGCCGCAGGCGTTCTGGGATGGCAGACGTTCCAATTGGGTGTGTTCGGCATCCTGGCAGCCCTTGTGGCAGCCATGGGCGCGTGGCTGGGGGGACGAGCTGACCGGGCGTATGGGCCAAAGCCCGTGGTGATGCTGTCCGTAATCGCCCTGATCTTGGTGTGCATCGTCACGCTCAGCACCAGCCGCAGCCATGTGTTGGGGGTTGCAGTCGCGCCAAGCTCGACCCTGCCCGACACGGTCTTTTACATCTGTGGCGCGCTGATCGGCGGTTTTGGTGGGGCGTTACAAGCGGCCTCTCGCACCCTATTGGTGTTCCAGGCCGAAGGGCGGATGTCCCCAACCCAGGCTTTTGGGCTTTATGCCCTGTCCGGCAAGGCGACCGCCTTTCTGGCCCCCTTGCTGATCGGGCTTGCCACCACGCTTAGTGGCGATCAAGCTTGGGGCATCAGCCCGGTGATAGGTCTTTTCGCCGGTGGTCTCGCCCTGTTAGTGTTTGTGAAATCCAACCAGGAATAGCCGAATGCTCCGCGCCCTTCTTGCCATCCTAATCTGTTGTTCGGTCTCCCTTCCCGCCCGGGCCGAGACGCCTGCAAAGCAGCTGTTCGGGGCAAAGCCTGCGCCATCTGCGACCAGGCCTGCGCCTTTGGGCACCTATGCCAAGGGGTGTCTTGGGGGTGCGGCGCAATTGCCCGAGACCGGCCCCACCTGGCAGGCCATGCGGCTGTCGCGCAACCGCAATTGGGGCCATCCTGAAGCCATCCGCTTTATCAAGCGGCTCAGCGAAGACGCGGTTCGGGCTGGCTGGAACGGGCTTTACATCGGTGACATCTCGCAGCCCCGCGGCGGGCCCATGCTGACCGGGCATCGGTCACACCAAATCGGTCTGGACATCGACATCTGGATGAAACCTGCGATGGACCTGACGCTCAGCCGCCAGGCGCGCGAGAACCTGTCCTCGATCTCGGTGCGCGCCAAGAACCAGCGCGCGGTCAACGGCAATTGGACGGCCGCGCACCACAAAATCCTGCGGGCCGCGGCAAGCGACCCGGCAGTGGCGCGGATCTTCGTGACAGCGCCTGCCAAGCTGCGCATGTGCGCCGACGAGCGTGGAAACCGCGCTTACTTGCGCAAAATCCGCCCCTGGTGGGGGCATCACTACCATTTCCACGTGCGGCTGAACTGCCCGCCCGGCGCCAGGCTGTGCGAAGAGCAGGACCCAATCCCACCCGGCGACGGGTGTGAGCAGGCGCGCTGGTGGGTCACAGACGCCTTAAAACCCGCCAAACCCGACCCGAATGCCCCAAAGCCAAAGGCGCGTCGCCCGATCACGCTGTCTGATCTGCCGCAACAATGCTCCGCCGTTTTGCGCTCGCAGTAGCGCTGGTTTGCGGTCCCGCCTGGGCCGACCCAAGCGCTGTTGCGAACGGAAGTGTTGCCTGGCGACCTGAACAGCCGCGCTTGAGCAGCTTTTCAGGGCTTCACGTCTCAAAGGATGGGCAGCGGTTTTGGGCGGTCACCGACAAGGGCCATTGGGCCACCGGTCGCCTGATCCGAGAGGGCGCGCGTCTGACCGGCCTTGCGCTGGTAGACCACGGCCCGCTGTTGGACCGAGACGGTGCAGCCGTGCGCGGGCGTAACGTGGATGCCGAGGGGCTGACACGCACCCCAGACGGGCGCTTCCACGTCTCGTTCGAGGACAATCACAGGGTTTGGAGCTATGACACCTTTGGAGGACGCGCCTCCCCGCGCGCGACCCATCCGGACGCTTCGGTCTTGCAGCGCAACTCCTCGCTTGAAGCGTTGGCCAGCGACGGGGAGGGTCGGCTTTACACGATGCCCGAACGCTCGGGCCTATTGGAGCGGCCCTTCCCCGTGACCCGGCTGGATGGGCAGACCTGGTCACGCGCTTTTCAAATCCCCCGCCGACCCCCGTTCTTGCTGGTGGGGGCGGAATTTGGATCAGACGGCGGTTTTTACGTGCTCGAACGCGCGATCTCGCCGCCTTTTGGGTTCAAGGTGCAGCTGCGCAGATTTGCCCATTCCGCCGGGGGCCTCAGGGACGAGACTGTGATCTTGGAGCGCGCCTTGGGGCCCCAAGGCAATTGGGAAGGGTTGAGCTTGTGGCGCGATGCACAAGGCCGCCAGCGGCTGGTCGTGATCTCTGACAACAATGGCCATGGGTTCCTGGCCACGACCCTGACAGAATACATCCTGCCTGTGCCCTGACGTGAACCGCCGGCTCTGGGGCGCAACCGCGTCCCAGCAGGCGCAGCCTGCTGGCTCAGGCCATGGCCTGAGCACACGCAAAGTATCTTTGCGTGTGGACGCGCGGCCCGGCCCTTACGCAAACGATGGCCCTTAGAGGCCGATGACCGCCAGCGCCTCTTCAGCCGTCTCGACGAATGTAAAGAGGTCCAAGTCCTCGGCCGAAATGGTGCCCGCGTCCGACAAAGCCTCCCAATTGACGATAGACCGCCAGAACGCCTCGCCAAACAGCAGGATGGGCAGCCGCTCCATCCGCTCGGTTTGCACCAGGGTCAGCGTCTCGAACAACTCATCGAGTGTCCCAAACCCACCGGGAAACACCGCGATTGCTCGGGCGCGCAGCAAGAAATGCATTTTGCGGATCGCAAAGTAGTGGAAGTTAAAGCACAGCTCTGGCGTGGCATAGAGGTTGGGCGCCTGCTCGTGCGGCAACACGATGTTGAGCGAGATCGACCGCCCCCCCGCCTCCGCCGCACCACGGTTGCCCGCCTCCATCACGCCGGGCCCGCCGCCGGTCACCACCACATGCTCGCGCCCACCCGTGGCAAGGCTTGCTTTGGTCACTTTATGGGCAAAACGCTGGGCCTCGGTGTAGTACCGAGACAGGTCGCGCAAGGTTTGGGTGCGCGCGCGTCTCTTGTGGTCAGGGTCCGGGATACGCGCGCCACCAAACAGCACCACCGTGCTTTCGATCCCCTCTTCCTCCAAGACCATTTCCGGCTTGAGCAACTCCAGTTGCAGCCGCACCGGACGCAGCGCGTCGTGGCACAGAAACTCTTTGTCATCAAACGCCAACCGATAGGTGGGCGAGCGGGTCTGCGGGGTGCCCGGGATCTGCTCGGCCCGGGCCATATCCTGGCGAGCATCGGGAAAGGGTGTCGCTTTGGGCGTCATGGACATGCCTCTTGTCATTGCGCAGGCGTGTCGCCCGCTCTATAGGCTCGCACCCAAGCGGGGATTGGCCCCGGGAACAAGGGGAGTTTTGCCATGGACCGCACCGCACTCGAGACCGCCATCGAAGCCGCCTGGGAGGCCCGCGACAGCATCACCCCCCAAACCAAAGGCGAGACCCGCGATGCCATCGAAGAGACACTGCTTGCGCTCGACAACGGCAGCTTGCGCGTGGCCGAGCGGCAAGACAGCGGCGATTGGCATGTGAACCAATGGGCGAAAAAGGCGGTTCTGCTGGGCTTTCGTCTGCAAGACATGGCCCCGCAATCGGGCGGGCCCCAGGGCTCTACCTGGTGGGACAAGGTCGACAGCAAGTTTAAGGGCTGGGATGCCCAGGACTGGACAAAAGCTGGCTTTCGCGCGGTGCCGAACTGCGTGGTGCGC